>JABGPX010000573.1 GCA_018644745.1 Spirochaetales bacterium | reverse complement strand
GGACTGAGTGATAAGGAGGGTGGAAAACCCGAGCCGCGAAAGCGCGAGCGATCCCTCTATTCCAGCGTGGCCGCCGCCAATTACTATTGCGTCGTAATCCACTTTTTCCCCCTACTTGCCCACACAGAATTGAGAGAACATGGTATCGAGGATGTCCGCGGTTGTTATCTCGCCTGTGAGCTCACCCAGGGCATCGAGGGCGTCTTTGAGATCAGTCGCGACCGCATCGAGAGGTACTCCGTCTGCCATGCCCGTCTCAACATGCTCGAGCGCTTCGACAGACCGCTCGAGACATTGCTTTTGGCGCAGTGAATCTATAACCGCGGTGGCAGGCGCCCCTATGCCGGGCGCCCCTATGCCGGGCGCCCCTAAGCCGGGCGCCCCTATTTTCTCAACTATAGAGTTTTCCAGAGACGCAAATCCTTCGCTGGTGGCAGCGCTCAGCGGCAGAAAGCCGGCAGGCGCGGGAATCGAAGCGGTATCGATTTTATTCCATATGGGTATACATTTCGATACATGCTCTTCCAACTGGATAAACGATCGGTCCTCGTCAACAACGCCTGTATTAGCGTCTACAAGATAGAGAATGAGATCCGCCGAATCCACTACCTCTCCCGTACGTCGGATCCCTTCGACCTCAATAGGGTCGGCCCCCGCGCGCAATCCGGCGGTATCAAACAGACTGATTGGAATACCATCAAGACTTATCCAGGATTCTATATAATCTCTGGTCGTACCGTGGATCTCCGATACAATTGATCGGTCTTCGCGCAGGAAGAGATTGAACAGCGAGGATTTCCCGGCGTTTGTGCGACCGCTGATCGCGATACGCACACCATCCTGATACAGCTTTCCCGTGCGATAGGTCTGCAGCAGCTCGCGAATAGACTCTGCGGCGTCGCGGACAGGCCGCCCGTCGGGAGCGGATGTCTCATCGAGCTCGTCATCGGGGTAGTCGAGATAGAGCTCAACTGACGCATATAGGGTAAGCAGTTTCTGCCTAATATCAGAAATCTTATTTTCGATCGATCCCGACAGCCGGTGAAGGGCCATGGAGTGCGCCCGGGTCGATTTTGAGTCAACAATTTCACGAACAGCTTCGGCCTGGGTAAGATCCATTTTGCCGCTGAGGAAGCTTCTCAAAGTGAACTCGCCGGGTTCAGCATCACGAAACCCGGCATGTCTCATCGCCTCGAGTATGCTGACAATGCCGGGTAGACTGCCGTGGCAGGTAATATCAAAGGAATCCTCGCCGGTATAGCTCCTGGGCGACCGGTATATCATTACTAGCACCTCATCCAAGGGACTCCCATTGCCGGATTCGAAAAGAGTGCCGTGAACGACAGTATTCCCTGGTGCGTCGAGCAATGCAATCTTGGGACGAAACATCGATGAAAGTTTCCGAATACATCCGTTTCCGCTTCCCCGGATAATCGCCAGAGCTGAGGTGCTCCACGGCGTAGCTAACGCTGCGATAGTATCTTCTGTGTTGTAATTGCTCTGACTCATAGCACCTCTGATTCACGGCTGCTTTAGCCCGCGGCACATACGAAAAACATGGGTTTTTCGATACGCCCTCATATAACTAAACGAAAACATACAGGTTTGTCAGGTTGATTTCAACAACGGGATAAACTATCATTCTTCGCTATGGATACATATGATATTACCGGTATGGACGCGGCCGGGGCAAAGGAATATGTCCTCGCGGCAATCAGCACGCTGACGCAGACTCGGGCCAAACGGGAAGAACTCGAGCGGGAAGAAGCGCTTTGGAGCAAGCGTGTGGAGCTTGCAAAGGAACACGGCCGTACTGATCTTCACGATCAATCCGGGGCAAAGCTGATAGAAGTGAAAGAGGACCTGGAGCGGATCAAGCTCGAAGAGGCTGAACTCAACGGCGGTGTGATCCGGCTGAAAGGACAACTGAAGCTGATCTTAGGCCGGCCGGAATTATCGATGGATGCGGATCAGCTCGCGGCAGAGCTCGAATTAATGGCGGAAGAGAAGGACGACCTGGCCGAAAGGTTCAAGGAAGAAGAGGCAAATGACGCCCTCGCACAGTTGAAAGCGCAGGTAGAGAAGGAAGAGAAGAAGCAATGACCCGGAATTTGTTATCTGACTTTGCCCGGCCCCTGCTTTTCGCACACAGAGGCTATTCGTCAAGAGCGCCGGAAAACACACTCGCCGCTTTCACTCTTGCCCGTAAACTCGGTATTCCGGGAATAGAATTGGATGTGCGGCTTTGCAGCAGCGGCGAACTCATCGTGTTCCATGACGGCGACCTCAAGCGGGTAACCGGCGTAACCGGCCCTATCGCAGAAAAGTCCCTTGATGAGCTTCGTGAACTCGAGGCGGGATCCCACTTCGATCAAGCCTTCAATGGGGAAGCAATTCCCCTCCTGTCGGAAGTATTTGAGGCGATCGGGCCGGATATGTATGTAGATATTGAAATCAAGACACAGAATATTCGCGATACCGCAATCGTTGCGGATGTACTAAAAAGCATCGATGCCCACGGAATGAGAAACCGATGCTTTATCTCTTCTTTCAGCCCATTTGTGGTAAGGGAAGCGAGAAAAACCGGAGGGGGATTAGCCACCTCGCTTATCTATTCGGCCTCATTGGAAAAGGAGCAGCCTCTGCGGAGCAAGGCGGCTAAAATAATCGCGTCAACACCGGTTCTCAAACCTCAATGGATACTCGTAGAAAAGACGATAAAGAAAGCACTACGCCGCAATACGCCTATCATTACCTGGACAGTGAATGACAAAGAAACCGCAGCACGATGCCTCGAGGCGGGAGTTGAAGGCATCATTTCCGATGATCCTCAGATCGTTCAGTCGCTACTGTAGCTATGTACCTTATGGAAGCTCCCGGGCGAGAATTGTTCCAAACAACTCCCCGAGCTGAGCAAAACCCGCCGAAGCCGCCGCTGACTCGCTTCGCCCGCGGGCAGTTTTGAAGCTTTCCGCAGAGTGTATGATTCTGCCGCTCTGCACATCAGCTGTCTTTATAACGCCTTCAATCCGCAGAATATATACGCCATCATCAATTCTGGATTCTACAATCCTCGATTCACCGAAGATAAGCTGCTCTGGACCATTCGGCAATCGGCGGCGAAGGTGTGCCAACAACGCGGGAGTATCAATGTTCAAGGAGATATCCTGCTCATTCATATTCACCAGAGTAAAACCTTGGGCTGCCAATATTTTCTCGACGCCGAGGGCTGTCCGCGGCCTTGAGTCAGTACTCCCGTCGATAAGAAAATCCCGAATATACACGCCGGTGGGAATTGACGCGGATGTCGAAACAACCTGATAGCGAAGTTCCAATACATTCCGGCTGACTACCTCTTCGAAGCCTCTCACGAGATCACTCTGCTTTTCCCGAACCGCAAAGAGAGATTCTAGCTGCGGTAGGAAGGAAAGAGAAAAAAGAACGCTGCCGTTGCCGGAAAACTCAGGCGGGGGATGGCTAAAAGCCACTTCTCCGGTCCTCGAACTTCGGAGCAGTTCGGTACTCACGCCTTTTCGTCCGCCCGGTTTAACCTCAACCCAGGTAACGAGCACTGGAACATCGGGGAGCTCGCCCTGAGGACCGACAACCCGAATCCGAAAATCACCATCGAAGGCCGCGCCAACCTGGGCTTTTGCGGGGAAACTAATTGATTCAAGACCGATCGAGCCGGCCGCTTGAGAAGCTTTGGTTAACACCCGTTCAAAAGAAATCCCGGCGTTGTCTACATCCGACCCAACAGCGGCGACGGCAGATTCAAGATAGCGAACCGCCGCCTGGAAGACAGACCCGGCGGCGGAAAGCTCGTTGCCGTCCCGCTCCGGCGCAGCAATTGCTTCTTCGCGTTCTAGGAGGAGAGCGATAAGCCGTTCTTTCTCAGCGAGCAGCGCGCCGAGGTCATA
>JABGPX010000774.1 GCA_018644745.1 Spirochaetales bacterium | reverse complement strand
ACCCACGTTTCTCCACCTGTCCCGGGTTGCTCACGAAGCGCTTCGATGAGTTCCCGTGACACTACCGAGGGCACCAGGTCCGATGAGAGGGAGAGGAAGGAAACTATGGCGTGCGGGTCCGCAGGGCTCCACATTGTAGCAAGGAAGGCTGGGAGTATCTGCAAGCCCCCACGAGCAGCAGAGCTACGGCCCTTGCCGGTCACCGGGAGTCCCCGCCGCTCAAGCGTCCAGTCCAGCGCACCGGCGTCATCGGATACTACCAACGCGAACCGCCCGGCCGCAGACGCGTCGGTTTCTTCTATGCGGGAGAGAACGAACGCCAGATGTTCCGCCGCCTGCCATTCGTCCACCGCTTGAACCACGGTAAGGGCCGGCTGCGGCGAGCCGGAGCTTGGAACGGCGTCGGTACAGCGCTCGACCTCCCCGCCGGCAGTCGGCACCGCGTCCAGAACCGACCGCCATACCGGCGGGAGCAGGGCTTCCGGCTCGTCCGCAACGATTCGGAATCCCGCCAGCGGTTTCAGATTGCCGAACTCCTCAGAACGAAGTTCCTGCAACACATCGGAAATGCGGTCGGGAAGACCATCGCCAGGAACGTCTGCATCGTCCAACAGGGCCACGAGGGGCTGGAGTCGCGCGCGCGACAGCGTGTGGTCATTGGCAGAGCCGTGTGCTGGGTCGCAGGCAATACGCGCGGTGAGCAACTCGTCGCGGTATGATAGCAGTTCCGCGGCGGTTGCCCAGGGATCTGCCGAGAACGAGGGACCGAACCATTCCTCCTCAATGTCGCGGCCGGACAGGGTAGCCATCATTCCGGCGACGCGGGCGGCGTGAGAAAGGCGAGGGCCGGACATTCCGCAGCAAGATTCAAGAACTGCGAGCAAGCCAAGCGGGCCGGTCCTGAAGATTCCCAGAGAGGCCGACTGATCGCTCCAGGGGCCGCCGTCCCATCCCGTGTTGAAATATATGATCATAGAACCCCTATTGTATCATGAGCTGGATTCGACCGCTCCGTCGTCCTCGCGGAGAAAGCGCAAGGTGTCGGGTATGTTGAGGATCGTGTCACATATGCCACTGGCAGGGTGCACCAATAAAATATTTTCTGAAGAAACAATTTTTGCTATTCACCAAAGCTCCGGCGGCATCCTAAGAAGAGCTAACTATCTGACTAAAACCGCTATGATGGCTGCCGCAATGGAAGACGCGCACAATGTCTCTCCGGAGCATGTCAGAGTGGCTACAACTGAATTAATCCAATAGTCCCATTCCCCCGCCTAATTCGGCGGGTTTTCTTTTGCCCAAAAAATTTTGAAATATAGTTAACTCAGTGTGAAAAGATTAGGTCAGTACAAATTGAAAAACAAGACCTCCCAGAAATTCCCCAAATGACAGGTACGACGGCGTTGGAGGATCGGCTATTGCTTTGGAATGGTATTTTCTTAGGATTCTGGTCTTCTCAGCATAAAAACTTGACATAACATTCAGCAGAAAAAGTCGACGACCACCTCAAAGAGTCTTCAACCATGAAAGTAACCCCTGGTCTTGGCTCAAACGTGGCAGTGCCACGGAGGATAATCCTTCATTTGTTGTATCACCACAATCCTTGAATCAATTCCGTACTTGCCCAATCAATTCCATTACGCATCGGTTCCTCTACATTCTTATAAATTTCTTATGTTTTTTCACCACTGAGCCTGTTTCTCTTTCACAGAATAGGATTCAATCCTGATGGAAAAACAGACACTTTTTTTGCTCATTGAGGAGCCTCAAAATTTCCCGTAAAATGACTCGCTTTGGCCAAACTGAGAACTGCTGAAGTTATTATTGTTTCTCTTGACAGACTAATTTGCACATGATATCACGGTAGGGGGTGCAAAAATGGAGTGGACAGAAGCAGAGAAAGCTGTTTGTATTAGGGCAGTATCCATGGTGGCAAATGCGGATCACAACATCGATGATAAAGAAAAGCAGTTTCTTTTTCGAGGCATTAAAAATCTAGGAAATGTTCCTGAAGATTTTGTCGTAAAGCATTTTGAAAATCCTGGGACATTTGACGCAATAATCCCTGAGATCGGGAGATTGCATGATGATAAAGCAAGGTTTTTAATCGAGTATTGTTTCGGTATGGCAATAGCCGATGAAGAAATAGTTGAACAAGAAATCAAAGTTTTGTTTAAGATAGCGGAACTGTATCTTGTAACAATCGATTATGACATTTTCAAAAAATATTTGCAGGCAAAAAAAGATGTTCGGAAATTCGAAATAGAACTTTTTCCGCCTATAATAGGTGAAATAAATAACAGAGAATAGAATAGAAGGATGCATGCATGGCTTCAGAAAAAAAATGCGAATGGTGCGGGGGATATGGAACTGACTGGTATCATAATCGAAGTGATGGGAAGTATGGTTTTTTTTGCTCAAGAAAATGCATAATTGAAGCAGCGAAAGAAAATTTTGGCGGAACAAAGAGAAATTGCTTCATAACAACGGCTGTATGTGAGCGCCTAGATTTACCAGACGATTGTGAAGAACTCACAACTTTGAGGAATTTCAGAGATAGATATTTGGCAAAGAGAGATTCTATGCTCGATGATATTAGAGAATACTATAAAATAGCACCTCTAATAACTAATGAAATAGATAAGCGCGAAAACGCAGGTAGTATTTATTCTGAAATATATCAAGATCATATTAAAACTGCGGTTAGCGCAATAAATAGCAACAAGCTAGAAAAGGCATATTTCATATACAAGAACATGGTTGAGCAGTTGAAAAACCGATTTTTGATAGAATAGTCCAAACGTTTCTACATGATTATTGTGTCATTTATAACTGCCCTCATCTGTAATAAAAAAAATTGCATTATTGGCACAACTCATGCTGGCTCTCCTCAATTTTGCCGCCAAGCAGTCTTTATGATTTCTTTCATACCTATCTACATCTCCAGAAAATGGAAAAGGTATGAAGGTTGATTAAGAGTCTCACTATTTGTACTCATGGTATATTGGCTCTTGATTCACAAGGGCATTCAGCGAGTCGTCCGATACCTTTATCGTAATAATGAAAACAAGCATTTCTATATCGCGCTGCATATAACTCAGTTTCCGCAATTTGAAATCGCCGTTTCCCGGAATTATCCACCTCAAATAGACCGATTGCCCCTTTAATAATAATGCCGACTCTTAGCAAATCCAAGATATCACACTGTGTATCCGTCAAGGAATCTCGGAATTCTTTTTTTGTCTTCTCATCCACCTTCATTTCATAAGAGAATACAATCCGTCTGCCACCTGTTTCTCTTCGATCCGTCACTGACAAAAACCTTCCTTGCCAAAACCATCACCCGTGATACTTGCTGCAAAGGTTATTCAGTGGTGTTTACCCGGATAATGAAAATGCTCGGGTACATCTACTCAAGCAAGGCAGACAGCATTGCTCAGAAAAAGATAAACCAGTTCTTAAATCCGGATCTTCTCGTTCTCGACGATTAGGGCTCCAGGCGTTCCCAAACCAATTGCTGAATATTCTCAACGAGATTATCTGCGAGCGTTATGAACAAAGCTAGATTACTGTTGCCAGCAACCGTCCGATGGAGACCAGGTATGAGCTCTTTACCGAGCCCGTCGTCATCAGCTCAGCCCTTCTTGACCAGCTGCTCCACAACGCTCACAAAACCATCATTGATGGAAAATCGTATAGGACACAAGACTATGAAATATATATGACGATGTGATAAAACCGAAGGGGGGCAAGATACCGATAGCAGAGAGAGTTATGTGTTGGAAGCGGGACCCATGGTATAAGAGAAACCACGAAAAACGGCTGGACCGCGGGTTCCTGCAGCCATGGCTCCGCGAATGGATGGGAGACCGGGCCGATGACAATGCTTGTTGGTGGAGTTGCAACAGCCTTTGCGACATTCG
>JABGPX010000998.1 GCA_018644745.1 Spirochaetales bacterium | reverse complement strand
CTTAGCGAGCGATTTAGAACTGAGTTCAATACCGCCGGTCTCAATGATACCTACGCGGTTGTCGATGTAGGGTGCCATGGGCAATGCTCCAGAGCTCCGCTTATTATGATTGAACCTGGCGGTTTGCTCTATGGAAACGTAAAACCTGATGATGTGCCTGAAATAATCGAAAAAACTCTCAAAAATGGTGAGACTATCGAACGGCTCTGCGGCGGAGACGACCAGAGTGCCGCAACAAGGGAGAACATTTCCTTTTATCGAAATCAGAAGAGAGAAGTGCTGAATAACTGCGGCCGAATTAATCCGCGCAGCATAGATGAGGCTATCGCCGAGGGCGGATATGCCGCCGCGGCGAAGGCTCTTACCGCATCGACTCCCCAGGACGTCGTGGATCTTGTAAAAGCGGCTGGCTTGCGGGGCCGTGGGGGCGCCGGCTTCCCCACTGGAATGAAATGGGGATTTGCGGCACAGGCGCCTGGCGATGAAAAGTACCTTATCTGCAACGCCGATGAGGGAGATCCGGGGGCTTTCATGGACAGAGCCCTCCTGGAAGGTACTCCCCACCAGGTTCTCGAAGGAATGATAATTGCGGCTTACGCTATAGGCGCTCACCACGGGTTTATCTATGTGCGTGCTGAGTATCCGATCGCGGTAGATCATATAAATCTTGCAATAAAGCAAGCTCGGGAGAAGGGTCTTCTCGGAGAGAACATTTTTGGTTCTGGTTTCAGTTTTGACATCGAGGTTCGAAAAGGCGCCGGTGCTTTTGTCTGCGGTGAGGAAACTGCCCTTATCGCGTCGCTTGAGGGAAAACGGGGAATGCCTCGTCCTCGTCCTCCTTTCCCTGCGAATGCGGGATTCCGGGGGAAACCTACAAACATTAACAATGTAGAAACTCTGGCAAATGTGCCGGGTATAATATTGAAGGGAAGCGATTGGTTTACCGGTATAGGTACAGACGGCAGCAAAGGTACAAAGATATTCGCACTCGCAGGCAAGGTAAAAGAGACCGGTCTCGTCGAGGTGCCGATGGGAGTCACCCTTCGGGAGATCGTCTTTGATGTCGGCGGAGGTATTCCTGATGGACGGGAGTTCAAAGCCGCTCAGATAGGGGGGCCTTCAGGAGGATGCGTTCCTGCTCAATTCCTGGATCTCGAGATCGACTACGACTCTGTAAAGCAAATTGGCGCAATAATGGGTTCCGGCGGTCTTGTCGTTATGGATGACCGCACCTGTATGGTAGATGTGGCACGTTTTTTTCAGGAGTTCACCCAGAAAGAATCCTGCGGTAAATGTGTTCCCTGCCGGGTCGGAACCAGACATCTTGTAGATATTCTGAACCGAATTTGCGAAGGTAACGGCAAATCCGGTGATATCTCTCAATTAAGAGAGCTGGCTTTAGATGTCCGGGCGGGATCGCTCTGTGGGCTGGGCCAGACTGCGGCGAGTCCGGTACTTACGACAATTGAGTTTTTCAGAGATGAATATGAAGCTCACATAAAAGAAAAACGCTGCCCGGCGGCGGTGTGCAAAGCACTGATAACTTTTCGCATAGAAGCAGACCCGTGTATCGGCTGTGGTAAATGCAAGAAAGCGTGTCCGGTTAACGTCATTACCGGTGAAAGGAAGGAGCCTCATGTAATAGATCCTTCCGGTTGTATTCGATGCGGCATGTGCAGAGATGTCTGTCCAACAGATGCCGTGCTGGTATCCTGATGAGAGAGGAAACACCATGGGTGAAATAACACTTACTATTGACGGAAAAACGCTCAAAGGAAACTCCGGGCAAACGGTCCTCGAGATAGCAATGGAGAATGGTATTGATATACCAAATCTCTGCTATGATCCGCGGATCAGCCCTACAGGCGCCTGTAGGCTTTGTCTTGTGGAAATTGAAGGTCAACGAGGGCTCCAGACATCCTGCACCCGCGCCGCCGAAGAAGGCATGCAGGTTGTAACCGAGACCAAAGAGATTGCACGAATCAGGAAGACCACTCTGGAGCTTCTCATTAGCGAACACCGGCTTGTGTGTACTACATGCGATTCCGATGGTGACTGTCTGCTTCAGGATTATGCTTATCGGTATCAGGTAAATGAGCACCGGTTTGAGCCCATTCCGCTGTCGACGGTGAAGAGAAACTATACAAGCGGTGACAAAGCAATTGTGTATGATCCGACGAAGTGCATCCGATGTCAGCGCTGCGTGAAAATTTGCGAAGAAGTTCAGATGGCAAACGCTCTCACCCTCAGGGATCGGGCGGGAAGCTCTCTTGTTACCACAGGCTTTGATACAAAGCTAAAAGAGACAACCTGCGAAACCTGCGGACAGTGCGTGAGTACCTGCCCGGTGAGCGCCCTCTACGACAAGGCCGCGGTTGGCAAAGGTCGGCCGAAGGATGTTGAGAAAACCACGACTACCTGTCCCTACTGCGGGGTAGGCTGCCAGCTCGATTTGAATGTGAACAAGGTTACAGGAGAACTTATCCGGGTAACAAGCGAGGTGGGCTGCATTCCAAACGATGGGAATACCTGCGTGAAAGGCCGTTTCGGATTGGATTTTGTCGGCAAGGATGACCGCCTAACCACTCCGCTTATAAAAGAGAATGGAGAGTTCAGAACTGCCACCTGGGATGAAGCATTAGATCTGACAGCGAGACGGTTTTCAGAGCTCAAGGAAAAGCATGGACCACAAAGTCTGGCGGGTTTGAGTTCAGCAAAAACCACGAATGAAGATAATTATATTATGCAGAAATTTGTTCGTGCGGTATTCGGAACGAACAGTGTGGACCATTGCGCCCGGCTTTGCCATGCTTCGACGGTTGCCGGATTGGCCCGGGCATTCGGCAGCGGCGCGATGACAAACAGTATTGAGGAATTAAGGCGGGCACCGGTGGTATTCGTCATTGGATCCAATACTACCGAATGTCATCCTGTAATAGGAATTCTTCTTAGGCAAGCGGTTGCAGAAGGCACTACCAGATTGATAGTGGCGGATCCGCGAAAGATCTCTCTGACAGAGATTGCGGAAGTTCATATGCAGCAGAAGTCGGGTTCCGATGTTGCCCTCCTCAATGCGATGATGCATGTAATTTTGGAAGAGGGACTCGCTGACAGGGATTATATTGCAGAACGGACCGAGGATTTTGTCCTGCTCGAGAAGATTCTTCCCCAATACACCCCCGAGATGGCTTCCAAAATTTCCGGAGTTCCTGCGGAGGACATTCGCACGTCTGCCAGGATCTTCGCTCATGCTGAGAGCGCGTCTATCGTGTATTCAATGGGAATTACCCAGCATACCACGGGAACTGATAATGTGCTTTCAGTGGCCAACCTTGCTATGATCACCGGAAATGTCGGTAAGGAATGCGCCGGGGTTAATCCGCTGCGCGGCCAGAACAACGTTCAGGGCGCCTGTGACCTTGGTGCGCTTCCAAATGTGTATAGCGGATATCAAAAGGTAGATGATTCATCCATAAGTGAGAAATTCAAGAAGGCGTGGAGCGCCGACTTATCAGATGAACCAGGGCTGACGGTTGTGGAAATTATGAATGCCGCCGCGGATGGGGATGTGAAGGGGCTTTATGTAATGGGTGAAAACCCTATGTTAAGCGATCCTGACATCAACCATGTGAAAGTGGGCCTCGAAAACCTCGATTTTCTTGTTGTCCAGGATATCTTTCTTACCGAAACCGCGGAGCTCGCGGACGTTGTACTCCCGGCCACAAGTTTCGCCGAGAAGGACGGAACTTTCACCAACACCGAACGACGGGTGCAGAGGGTGAGGAAAGCAGTTGAAGCACCGGGCGAAGCTCGTGAGGATTGGCGAATAATCTGTGATATTGCCGGCCGAATGGGTTACGCCATGGATTATGCGGACCCATCCGCGATTCAAGATGAAATTGCCGCGTTAACTCCGATTTACGGTGGGATTGTTTAC
>JABGPX010000771.1 GCA_018644745.1 Spirochaetales bacterium | reverse complement strand
TAGTTCAGCGCCAGATTCTTGACAACCCGAATCAGCCAATACTTCGATTGGTCAAGGTTTGGAAGAGGGATGACACGGTTATAATACCTGATGAACGCCTCCTGGCAAAGATCATCGGAAATATCCGTGTCTCCGGTTATACGATAGGCAATTTTATACAGCAGGGGGTAAACGGTGTCATATACCTTTTCAAATTCCCCCGAAACAATCATGTTACCTTTCATTCTATAAACAACGTTCGCGCCCAAGTGTTACACCAGCGCGGTTTGTTGCTCCTTTTTTAGCGTCGCTGCCAGCGGGTGCCGCGGGGTGTATCTTCAATGTCGATGCCCTTTTCGCTCAACTGCGCTCGAATATCATCCGCTAACGCGAAATCTCTATTTTTTCTTGCCGCCTCCCGCTTGTCTACAAGGGACTGCAGATCGGCGTCGAGAAGGTCCTCTCTATTGCTGCCTTCTGCGAGCCTGAGACCGAGGATTCTATCCATATCGAAGGCACAGCCAAGCTTTTCCTGCCCGGATATAGAATTATCTTTTAGCATATTCCACAGTGTTGAAAGTCCTTTCGGCGCGTTGAGATCATGCAGCAGCTGGGAAAAGAACTCCGCCTTGTAACCTAACGCGGCCTCGCTCAAAGTACCGGCTTCCGCTGGATCCGCCTGCTCCCTGAGACGAATAAGTCGGTCCATCAGACTCTTTCGGGAAGAACGCGCGCTGTTCATAGAGTCATCTGAATACTGCAGCTGAGAGCGGTAATGGGCACCGAGGTTGAGATACCGGTAATCGAGAGGATCATAGCCCTGTTCGACCAGTGCCGATAGGGTAAGAAAGTTTTCGCCCGACTTGGCCATCTTGTCTTTGCCGGTTAACAAAAACTCACCATGAAGCCAGTAATTCACCCATTTCCCGCCGGTAGCTCCTTCAGCCTGTGCAATTTCGTTGGTGTGGTGAACCGGGACATGATCAACACCGCCGCAATGGATATCAAACTGCTCACCAAGATATTTCATGCTCATGGCGCTGCACTCGATATGCCAGCCCGGGTATCCCCTGCCCCACGGAGAATCCCACATCATGGCCTGATGCTCAAACTTTGAATTCGTGAACCATAGAGCGAAATCCGCAGGGTTCTTCTTGCTGAGATCCACTTCTATTCGCGCGCCTGCTTTCAGATCCTGTTTGTCCAGCAATGCCATTTGGCCATAGCTGACAAACCTTGAAGTATCGAAAAACACGTTGCCTTCCGCTATGTAAGTGAGTCCCTTCTCCTCGAGGCGACCGATCAGATCGATCATATCCGGAATATGTTCTGTAGCTTTGCATGATACATGGGGCCTGATGATATTGAGCCTGTCGGTATCCTGGAAAAAAGCGTCGGTGTATTTCCGGGCAATATCCCAAACCGAACTCCCGCTCTCGCGGGCGCCTTTAACCATTTTATCTTCGCCGTCATCGGCGTCATCGGTGAGATGGCCGACATCGGTAATGTTCATAATGTGCCGAACATCATATCCAGCGTATTCCAGAGTTCGCCGAAGGACATCTTCAAATATATAGGTTCTTAAATTGCCAATATGAGCGAAATTGTACACGGTAGGTCCGCAGGTATAGAGCCCGACTTTCCCTTCTTCAAGGGGAACAAATTCCTGAATGGTCCTTCCCATTGTGTTGTAAAGTCGAACGCTCACGTACCATCACCTCCATGACGCATATAGAATATGTCTGATGTATAACGTAGTATACTGATGTGTCTGAATTGGGTAAAGCTATACAGAAAATGAACTTTCGCGGCGCAGTGCGGTTCAACGAACCGATGAAGAAACATACAAGTTTTCAGGTCGGCGGTCCGGCAGATATCTTCTGCACGCCCGTATCTGCCGCCGATATTGGTCCGGCGATCAGGTTCGCTGAAGGGAACAATCTGCCTCTATTTGTGCTCGGATCCGGAGCAAATATTCTGGTTTCAGATCTCGGAATCCGCGGCCTGGTTATTGACATGAGCGAACTGCGATCGTGCACATTGCAGGACGGCCTGCTAGTCGCGGGGGCCGGTATGGAAATGAGCATGGCCGCCGAAATTGCCGCGGACGCCGGCCTCGCAGGCCTCGAATTTATCTATTCGATGCCGGGCAGTGTCGGCGGTTCGGTTTGGATGAACGCGCGCTGTTACGGCACATCTATATCGGAGAGATTGGTATTTGCGGAAATCATCGACCGAAACGGCATTGTTCGACGCGAATCTCCTCCGGCGGACGCCTTTGATTATAAGGTGTCGCCTTTCCAGGACAAACCCTGGGTGATCATCAGCGCAGGTTTTGCTCTTAATCCGGGAAATACTGATGAAATCCTCAAGGAAATGGAAGAGCATAAAGCGGATAGAACCGACAAAGGCCATTTCTCCGCGCCATCGGTGGGTTCGATTTTTAAGAATAACCGAGAGTTTGGTGAGCCCTCGGGTAAGATAATCGACTCACTCGGACTTCGGGGGCACACGATTGGCGGGGCGAAAATATCTGAGAAACACGCCAACATTATAATCAATCTCGGCAACGGCTCCGCCGCCGAGATTATAGAATTAATAAGGTATGTAGAAAGCAAGGTCGCAAGCACAAAAGGATATGCACTCGAGCGGGAAGTAAGACTCGTCGGCGACTGGCCTGAGGAGGGATAAAATGAGCGATTACCTCGAAATTCTGCACAACAGCGACGCCCTCGACGGTCCTGCTCTCAGAACTTTTCTAGAAGAAATAAGCCCTCAGATTCTAGAAGAGCATTGGGGCGATCTGGACGAAAACACTTCGCAAAAAATCTTCCTTGCTCTCGATATTGAAAAAAAAGCTGAATTGATGAGCCTTCTGCAGGATTCGAAGCAGGAGGCCATTATTACCTACCTTTCGGCTCAGAATACCAGACTTCTTGTGGAAGAAATGGAACCTGACGATCTGGTCGACTTGATACAGAATGTTTCAAAAGACGTTCGGCGATCGGTCTGGGAGAGCTTGAATGAAGAACTAAGGAAAGAGACCTTGTTTCTTCTTCGATTCGATGAGGACGACGCAGCCGGGTTGATGACCCCGCGCTACACGGCAATACGCAAAGGGAAAACGGTAGGGGAGACTATCCGCTTTATAAGACGCGGCGCGTCGGAAGCAGAAACGATTTACTACATCTACGTTGTTGATAATCTTAACCGGCTAAAAGGGGTGCTCTCCATCAAGCAGCTGCTGCTGGCCTCAGATGAAACTCTCGTGGACGAAATCCTTACCGACAGCCCGGTAACGGTGCGTGAAGACACCGATCAGGAGGAAACAGCGAGGATCCTCGATAGTCACAATCTAATCGCGGTTCCGGTAGTCGACGCCGCAGAGAAACTGCTGGGTATAGTTACCGTCGACGATATTATCGCTGTTATCAGGGAGGAACAGACCGAGGATGTCTACAAGATGGGGGCTATGGATGGTGTAGCGGATCCTTATTTGAGCACTACTATTTTAGGCCTTGTAAAAAAACGTATTCCCTGGCTGGTGGTGCTTTTACTGCTCGGTACTGTAACCACCAATTTGCTTCATCATTATGAGTCAATAATACTCGGAGCTACCTTTCTCTTCATTTTTATGCCAGTTATCACCCAAACCGGCGGAAACGCAGGCGGCCAATCTTCGACCCTGATGATACGCGGGCTGGCCACCGGTGAAATCCACTTCAAGGATTTCAAAAGGGTTATCTGGCGCGAGATCCTGGTAGGAATCCTTCTTGGAGTAGCTACCGGATTAGTGATATTTCTCCGGAGCTACCTGTTGCCGCCAGGTATCGGCATCGCAGAAGCTGCTGCGATCGGAAGTGCACTCATTTTTGTTGTGCTCTTTGCCACCGTCGTGGGAACTGTCGCACCCATACTGATCGCGCGGCTTGGTTTTGATCCGACGGTAATGTCGGCGCCA
>JABGPX010000769.1 GCA_018644745.1 Spirochaetales bacterium | reverse complement strand
GCCATAGTTAACTCCTGTTTCGTTTTACCAATTTTAGGGCGCATTCCCGCGGATGTTCCTGCTGCAAGTCTGAAATACCTTGCAGGAGAAATTCTCCCACGGCCGTAACAAGCCCGGATTTTCCTTCACCTATTGTCTCGACAACAAAGTCGAGACTTCCTCTATCGTCGGCGCCTCCGGAAATAACAATGTCCGCATCTTTTTCGAGAAGCCGTGCGGCGGTTCTCATGAGAACCGTTGCCGCAGCGCAGACGATATTTTCACCCGCCTTACCCTTCGAAGAATGACCTCGAGCCGATAGGCTCTGCATCACTCCGTCTTCGTCGATGGTGACAGTGACAGTGATCATGGAGTGTTATGCTCCGACTATATCTTCTACCCTAACAAGAGTGAATTGCTGTCTGTGTCCTTGTTTTCTCCGGTAATTCTTTCTCTTCTTAAATTTCCGAATAATAATTTTTTTATCTTTGCCGTGATCTTCGACGGTAGTCTTTACCGACGCGCCTTCTACATACGGCGTGCCCACTTTGAGCTCTCCCTCGTTACGAAGAAGTAATACAGAATCGAAATCAATCGTCTCACCTTTTACCTCGGCCAGGCGGTCAATTTTCAAGACCGTGCCCTTTTCCGCCTTATACTGCTTTCCTCTTATTTCCACTAGAGCGTACATATAAACCTCAATCGAATTTCAAGCTAGAGTGAGAAAATATACTAAAACGCGCACGCGGGTCAAGGCCCCTTGGTGATTCTGATACCTTGAATTCCCGCTAAATTCCCTCCAGGTATTCAGTTACCGCATCGGCGGCATGCCGCCCATGGTTAATCGCCCGAACCACGAGAGAGGCACCGGTATTTGCATCTCCGGCAGCAAAAACCCCATCAATAGAAGTTCGGTAGCGGCCGTCAGTTTCGATATTGCCCCGGCTATCAAACTTAACACCCAGCTGATCGGTCAATCGTGAATGTGCTACATGAATAAAGCCCATAGCGAGGAGAACGAGATCCGCATCCAAGGTGAACTCGGAATCCTGAATTTCTATCATTTCGGGTCTCAAAGCAGGATCGTTCTTTCGCCACTCAATCCGGGAACAATTCGCATGAGTTACGTGACCGTCCTTGCCGGTAAACTCCTGACTATTTATACACCAATCCCGTTCGCATCCTTCTTCATGAGAGGTTGAGGTGCGAAGGATGCTTGGCCAATTGGGCCATTCCGGATTGTGATCCTGGTCCCAATCCAGCGGTTTTGGCATTATCTCTATCTGGCGAACCTTTTTAGCTCCCTGACGGATCGAGGTGCCGACACAATCGGAACCTGTATCGCCACCTCCGATCACCAAGACATTTTTGCCTTTAGCCGATATCAGATCTTTCTCATCAATATCGCCAGAGACAAAGCGGTTCGAAAGGCTCAAAAAATTCATAGCAAAATAGACGCCCCCCAAGTCCCGACCGGCAATTGGAAGGTCTCTCGGAGCTCCTGCGCCCAGTGTCAGCAGAACAACATCAAACTTATTTCGCAGATATCTCGCGGAAAGGTCGTCGCCGATCGTTACGCCGGTCTCGAATTCGACACCTTCCTTTACCATCTGTTCGATCCGCCGATCGAGAATGTGTTTTTCTAATTTAAAATCAGGTATCCCGTAGCGGAGGAGGCCCCCAATTTTATCCGCTTTCTCGAACAGTGAAACCCGGTGCCCCATTCTTCTGAGCTGCTGGGCCGCGGCCAGTCCGGCAGGTCCCGATCCTACTACCGCAACCCGCTTTCCACTTTCGGATTTTGGCAATCGCGGAATGACCCATCCCTCTTCAAATGCCTTTTCCACGATGGCAAGTTCAATCTTCTTAATTGAAACAGCCTCTGTATTAATTGCAAGAGTGCATGCTGTCTCACATGGGGCCGGGCAGACTCGGCCGGTAACTTCCGGCAGATTGTTAGTCAATTCCAGGCGTTCCCAAGCCTCCCGCCATTGCCCCTTATATACCGCGTCATTCCACTCAGGTATCAGATTCACCACAGGGCAGCCGATGGAGTGGCAATAAGGAATACCGCAATCCATGCACCTGGCTCCCTCCTGTTCAACCGCATTATGATCCGGCATAATCGGGATTTCGCGATAATCGCCAACCCTTTCCCGGGTAGAACGCTCTTTTTTCTCAATACGGGTATATTCAATAAATCCAGTTGGTTTTCCCATTAGGAGTATACCTCCTCGGTCACTTTAACGGTTTCGGAATCAAGTGATTCGCTTTCCTTTATCTTCTCGAGCGCCAGTTTGTAATCCATCGGCATTACTTTTACGAATAGAGGAAGCATCTCGTCCCAGGAATCCAAAATCATTTGAGCTTGCAAGCTTCCTGTATAATCAAGATGCTTCATTATGTTAGTTCTCAGGTAATCGATGTCCTCTTCTTCGGCCACCTGCTCGATATCAACCATCTCCAAATTGCACCTGGTATCAAACAGCTGGTTTCGATCAAGAACATAGGCGATGCCGCCGCTCATTCCCGCGGCAAAATTCACTCCTGTTTCGCCAAGCACGATAACCCGTCCTCCGGTCATATACTCGCATCCGTGGTCGCCGACTCCCTCGACAACGGCAAGAGCACCGCTATTTCGTACGCCAAAACGCTCGCCGGCCATCCCGTTGATATATACTTTACCCGCGGTCGCGCCAAAGAGATTGACGTTGCCGGTTATGATATTTCTTTCAGGCCAAAACGCCGATCCCTTCGGCGGATAGACAATTATCTTTCCTCCGGATAATCCCTTTCCAAAATAGTCATTCGCATCTCCTTCCAGTGTAAAAGTAACTCCTGGTGCCAGAAATGCACCGAAACTCTGTCCCGCGGATCCTTTCATTTGGACGGAGATCGTGTCTTCAGGCAGCCCCTGGGTGCCATATCTCTTTGAAATCTCATAACTTAGAGTCGCACCAATTGTGCGATTACAATTCCGTACCGATACATCAAAGCTCACCGGTTCTTTTAATTCGAGAGCTGCTTTCGATTTTTCGATCAGTTCAGGCTCCATGGACATTGAGAGATCAAGCTCCTGTGGCAGCGTGCACCGGATTGCCCCGCCGGACTCATTTTCCGGAGATTGGAGAATCTTGGAGAAATCAAGGCCTCGAGTCCGGTAATAGTCAACGCTGTGATTCACTTCTATATTTTCGACATGACCAATCATGTCATCCATCCGTCTAAAACCCAATTCCGCCATAAGTTCCCGGACTTCCTGGGCGAGAAATCTCATAAAACTGATGAGGTATTCAGGTTTTCCATTAAATCGCTTTCTCAGTTCCGCATCCTGAGTGGCTACGCCGACGGGACAGGTATTGAGATGACATTTCCTCATCATTACGCAGCCCATTGTGACAAGGGCCGTGGTGGCAAACCCGAATTCTTCGGCACCGAGTAACGCGGCAATTATAATGTCCCTGCCGGTTTTCAACTGACCATCCGCCTGCACCCGAATTCTGTCGCGCAGCTTGTTCATGACAAGAACCTGCTGGGTTTCCGCAAGGCCGATTTCCCATGGGATGCCGGCATACAACAGGGACGAGATGGGACTGGCGCCTGTTCCGCCGTCACCCCCCGCAATCAGTACTGTATCGGCTTTTCCTTTTGCGACTCCCGCGGCTATCGTGCCAACACCTACCTCCGAGACCAGCTTTACGGAAACACGGGCAGCCGGGTTTGCATTTTTCAAATCATAGATCAGCTGCGCTAGGTCTTCTATTGAGTAAATGTCATGGTGCGGAGGCGGTGAAATGAGCATGACTCCAGGCGTCGAGTTACGAACACTTGCAATGACCTCGTTAACCTTGTGTCCCGGCAGTTGTCCGCCTTCGCCGGGTTTCGCGCCCTGGGCCATTTTTATCTGTAATTCCTCGGCGCTCGCGATGTAGGCACTGTTTACGCCAAACCGACCGGAGGCTA
>JABGPX010000766.1 GCA_018644745.1 Spirochaetales bacterium | reverse complement strand
TTCCCGGCAAATGACGCTCTTCGGAAAGCATTCCTCAAGATGCCGGGGTATCGGACAATTCCAGAGCTGGTAGCCATACTGAGAGCTGGTCGAAGCGCCTACCCGTATACTGTCCGAATTGAAGTATTGAAGCTCCTGGGAGAACTTGATGTAGAATACTGTCTGCAGATTGTTTTAGAAAACCTGCCGATCCTCCCGGTATCAGAAGCAAAAGAGTTTTCAAAGATGCTGGCACAGCAAACCGGGAAAGCTTTCGATGACAAGGTGACCCAGTTATTTGAATCTACCGACTCGAGCGTTCGCGCGGCATTAATTACCAGCCTGCCGGCCGCTGAAAAAAAGGATTTTCTCGGCACGATAAGAAGCAGCCTCAAAGACGCTGAGCCGAATGTACGAATTGCGAGCATCTGGTCTCTCCTCGATTTCAACGATATAAAGACGGTAAACATGAGCTTCGACATGCTTCGCGATCCTGTTGAACGGGTTCGCGTTGAAGTCGCGAAAGCTATCGGATCATGCGCCACCGCGGCGCGCATCGAAGATCTGAAGAAAATAATAGAAGATAAAAATGAAGTAATTTCTGTTAAAGAAGCGGCGGTTCAAGGGCTCGGATTCGCGGATGATCCCGCCTCGGTTGACGCGTTGTGCGACGTGTATGAAGGAATCGAAGAGCTCCGTGGAGAGATAGAGGTATCATTGAGCCAAAAGACCGGTAAAAAACAACTTCAACGCCTCGCGGATATATTCAAAGATGCAGTCCCTGTCCTCAAGGATGGCATCACCCGGGCCGCGTCCGGGATGAAGGAGAAAGGAGAAGAAGCAATGGTCGGGCTCCTTGCCGAGGACATCTCGTCACTCAAGCCCTATTTGGCGGAAATTCTTGAATCCACCGGTTATGTCGAGACAACCATTCGCAAACTTTCACATCGAACCCCGGCTGTGCGGCGGGACGCGGCGGAGATCCTTGCAATAATTGAAACTTTCTCCGCGTTCCGGGGGATAGTACTCGCGGCAAGGGATCCGGACAACGAAGTGAGAATACAGGTAACAAAAGCCCTTGAGAAACTCGAGACTGATGAAGGGAAAACTATACTTACCGAATTGGAGAACGACCCGGACAAAAAAGTAAGGAAGTATACCCACTGGGCTCTGGAAAGGCTCCGGGCAAAAGCTCTATAGTCTCTTTATGTTACTAGCACTATTAATACTTTGCTCGCTGCTTCTCGTTGCCGCGATCATAATCATTCTTCGACTTTTTGTAGCGAAAAATGATTCCGGCAGCAATGTTCTTACAAATCTTATTGAAGAGCAGAGCAGAGTCGAAAAATCGGTAAAGGATGAGATATCCAGAAACCGGACTGAATCAATTGAACAGCAATCGAAGCAGCGCACCGAAATTACCGGCAATATCGGTATGCTCAGAGAAGCCGTTCAGCAGCAGATGGCAAAAACCGCCGGCATGCAGAACAACCAGCTGGAGCACTTCTCGAAGCAGTTGATGGAACTCACCAAACTAAACGACTCGAAGCTCGAAAGCGTTCGGCAAACCGTTGAAAAGAAGCTGACGGATATTCAATCAAACAACGCGGAAAAACTCGATTTGATGAGAAAAACGGTCGATGAAAAACTCCAATCGACTTTGGAGAAACGCCTGGGGGAATCATTCAACATGGTGAGCGAGCGGCTCGAGCAGGTCCATAAAGGGCTTGGAGAGATGCAGACTCTTGCCACCGGTGTGGGTGATCTGAAAAGAGTGCTTACCAATGTGAAGTCCCGCGGAACATGGGGAGAAATTCAGCTCGAGGCGCTGCTCGAGAACGTTTTTACTACTGAACAATACGCAAAAAATGTAAAAGTGAATCCCAATTCCGATGAAATGGTGGAGTTCGCCATCAAGCTGCCGGGCAAATCAGATGACGACCATCATGTGTGGCTTCCTATCGACGCGAAGTTTCCGAGGGAAGATTACGAGCGTCTTGTAGATGCACAGGATGCGGCGGACCCTGCGGCAGTGGAAATGGCGGCAAAAGCGCTGGAGGCGCGGATAAAACAGGAAGCAAAGAGTATAAGCACTAAATACATCGTCCCGCCTCATACGACTGATTTCGGTTTTCTGTTTCTTCCGATTGAAGGACTGTATGCGGAAGTGATGCGCCGCCCCGGGCTCCTTGACTTTCTTCAGCGTGAATACAGGGTAGCCGTTGCCGGGCCATCCAATCTCACGGCATTCTTAAATAGTCTTCAAATGGGATTCCGCACGCTGGTAATCGAAAAACGTTCATCCGAAGTATGGCAATTACTTGGAGCGGTGAAATCCGAGTTCGGAAAATTTGGAGATCTTCTGGATAATACAAAAAAGAAATTAGAAGCCGCCAGCAAGTCGATCGACACAGCGTCTCGGAAAACACGAACAATTGAGCGTAAGCTCAGGAAAGTTGAACAGGTACCGGGAAGCAAGCAGGATCAATTAGAACTCGATATTGAAGAACCTGAAGAGGATGAGATACCCGACGAAAGTTAGCTTTTCGAGGAAATTCTCATTCCAATTTGCAGAATACGCATCACTCGTTCCGCTGCGTCTTCGAGCATCTCAGTAGATTCCTTTATTGCTGTTTCGAGAGGTACCGCTCTATTTACGGTGCTCATGATGCCGTCCACGCCGTACTCATACACTGCCGAGGCCCCTTTGCCGATATCACCAACTATTGCGAGCACCGGCACATTGGTTCCCTTCAATCTCCGGCCTATTCCAACAGGGACCTTGCCGTAAGCTGAAGAACCATCCATCGCCCCCTCGCCGGTAATTACCAGGTCAGCATCCGCAGCAGCAGCATCAAAGCGCACGATATCCAGAATGGCATCTATACCCGAACGCAATTCGGCACCGCAAAAAGCCACGAGCCCCGCTCCAAGACCGCCGGCAGCGCCGGCGCCGGGAATTCCCTGAACATCCATATCGAGATCTCTCTCCGCCACGTCCGAGAAGCGCCGCAAATTGTTATCGAGGAGTGTAACCATATCCGGATCAGCGCCTTTTTGCGGACCATACACATACGCCGCACCTTCCTCGCCGTACAGCGGATTCCGCACATCGCATGCCACGATAAAACGGGTATCAGCCGCGCGAGGATCGATTTCTGAAACATCAATCTTTGCGAGACGCGAAAGCTCCCCGCCACCGAGGCCGATTTCCTTACCCGTGTCATCGGTGAAGGATACTCCGAGAGCCTGTGCCATACCGACTCCCGCGTCGGTAGTCGCACTTCCGCCGATACCGATGAGAATTTCCTTACAGCCTTTGTCGAGGGCGTCTCTGATGAGCTCACCGGTTCCGTAGCTGGTTGTAAGCAGAGGGTTCCGCTGGTCACGGGAAACCAGGGGCAGGCCGGAAGCCGCCGCCATTTCAATAACCCCGCGACCGCTCTTCAGGATGCCGTAGCGCGCTGTGACGGATTCTCCGAGAGGACCGGTGACGTTGACATCCTCGTAGGAACCCTGACCACCGAGGACAACCGCCTCAACCGTTCCTTCCCCGCCGTCGGCAATAGGAATAATTACGATTTCGGCATCGGATACAACCTTGCGTATTCCGCGCTCGATGGTCTCTGCCACCCGAAATGAAGTGTTGCTGCCTTTGAAAGAATCCGGTGCAATTATTATTCTCATTACCTGCTCCTGGAAATAGATGATTTCTTCATATTTTACTCGCGGCGGTCCTTCAGCGCAGCAAAAATCCTACGCTTTTCTCTTGCCATTGCGAGCACCCCCAAAGGAGCATCAGAATCTGAAGCAATATATTCGTCGAGAAGCACATCCAGATCCTCTTCCCGTTCCGGTATGCAAAACGGAATTATTTCCGCTAAGAAAACCGATCTGAAATACACATGCATCCCGGATATGTCAGAAAACCTGTTGCTAAACCAGTTCCATAGTATCGGATCG
>JABGPX010000221.1 GCA_018644745.1 Spirochaetales bacterium | reverse complement strand
ATCTTCTTTTCTATATTACCGGTATCTTCGTTAATCTCTTCCTTTAAGGTTGTACCGAGAACGATATCAACAAAGCGGATTTTTCCGCTCACTTCAGCAATAATAGGCTCTGAGAAGGGATCAAAGATGGCGATGGATTCTTCCTTGTCGACAATATCGCCCTTATGTACCATGAGCTCGGCGCCGCTTCGCACCTCGACTTTTTGTTCCTGCGCAATTAAGAGCACTTCCTTTTTGGATAGAGCAATGTATGCAATTTCTGATGATACAATATCTTTCTTTCCGCGGGTAACAATGGGCTGGTCGCCAATGACCTTGCTGCCGTCCTCGACCAAAACCTTATCATCTTTTTTCAGCTTTACTCGATCGAGCACCTTGCTAACAACGACGCTTCCCTTTCTGGTAAAGAGAGAGTTCTTATTTTCCAGCTCAACGGTGTTTCCGTTTATCTGTTTCACGAGTACTGAATAATTGAGATAGATCCGGTTCTCTTCACTCACCTTTGTCGCCGTACCACCGATATGAAACGTACGCATAGTAAGCTGGGTTCCCGGCTGCCCAATCGACTGCGCCGCGATGATTCCGACCGCTTCGCCAATATCTACCGGCCTGTTAGCGGCGAGATTTCTGCCATAGCATTTTCGGCAAACACCGTGTTTCGTTTCACAGGTAAGAACGGTGCGGATTCTGACGCTCTCAATTCCGACTTCTTCCAGGTATACCGCCAGTTCATCAGTGATCTCTTCGTTTACATCGATGATGATGTCACCAGTGATGGGATGTTTTACACGCTCAAGAGTAAACCGTCCCTCTATTCTATCACGCAGAGATTCTACGATTTCCTCACCATCCTTAAGAGCCATCGTATCGATGCCGTTAATAGTGCCACAATCCTGCTCATTTACTACCACATCCTGTGCGATATCGACGAGACGACGGGTCAGATAACCAGCATCAGCAGTCTTGAGTGCTGTATCAGCGAGTCCTTTTCGTGCTCCATTCGTCGAGATAAAAAACTCGATGACTGAAAGCCCCTCTTTGAAATTCGAACGAATTGGGAGCTCTATGATTTCGCCGGAAGGTTTCGCCATGAGGCCGCGCATCCCTGCCAGCTGCCTAATCTGAGATCGGCTTCCACGGGCATTCGAAATAGCCATCATATACATCGGGTTGAAACCGTCTTGATCAGCCTTAAGTGTATTCATAACCTGAGCGGTAAGATCTTCATTTGTCTTACTCCAGACCTCAACAACTCTATTGTAACGCTCTTCCTGGGTGATATGTCCCTGGAGATACTGGCTCTGGATCTTCACAACCTCGGCATTTGCATCATCCATCATACTTCGCTTTTCAAGCGGTATAACGATATCATCCATACCTATAGTCGCGCCAAACAGGGTGGCATACTTAAATCCGAGATCCTTTATTTTATCCAGCATGCGAACGGTTACGGACGGACCGTAATCCCGATAACACCTTGCGACAAGAGTTTTGAGTTCCTTATCGCCGAGTTCAGCGTTTATGAAATCAATTTCACTCGGTAATTCCTCGTTGAGAATGATCCGCCCTGGAGTTGTTTCAACCATTTCTCCGTCCAGTTCTACTTTGCACATCGCATTGTAGCCGACTGAACGGGCATCGAGAGCCATGATCACTTCATCAGGTCCGCTGTAAAAACGCCCCTCCCCCTTATCCTTGGGCTTTACCATGGTTAAATAGTAGATACCAAGAACCATATCTTGAGATGGAAACACGATAGGGCTGCCATCCGCGGGATTGAGAAGATTCTTCGAGGAGAGCATGAGAGACCAACACTCTATCTGCGCTGCTTGCGTAAGAGGTACATGTACCGCCATCTGGTCGCCATCGAAGTCGGCATTATATGCGTGACATACAAGAGGATGAAGCTTGATAGCTTTTCCTTCCACAAGAACAGGTTCGAAGGCCTGAATACCAAGCCGATGCAAAGTAGGAGCTCTGTTGAGAAGAACGGGATGCTCTTTAACCACCTCATCCAGAACCGCAAATACTTCTGGAGTCTCCTGCTCTACAAGAGTCTTCGCTTTCTTGATGTTGTACACAACATCCTGTTCGACAAGCTTCTTCATGATAAAAGGCTTGTAGAGCTCAAGCGCCATTTTGGTCGGTAATCCGCATTGATGGAGATGAAGCTCCGGCCCGACAACGATTACTGATCGACCTGAATAGTCGACCCGCTTCCCCAACAGATTCTGCCGGAATCGGCCCTGCTTTCCTTTCAGCATATCGGAGAGGGATTTTAGCGGCCTGTTCGAGGCACCCTTTACTACTCTCTTCTTTTTAGAATTGTCAAAAAGTGCGTCAACCGCTTCCTGGAGCATTCTCTTTTCGTTCCTGATAATAATATCCGGAGCGTTCAGCGCCATGAGGCGTTTGAGCCGGTTGTTTCTATTAATAACTCTTCGGTACAAATCGTTCAGATCGGAGGTAGCGAATCTGCCCCCATCAAGCTGAACCATAGGGCGGAGCTCAGGAGGTATGACCAGGATAACATCGAGTATCATCCAATCCGGCTGGTTTCCGGAATCTCGGAAATTCTCGACAATTTCAATCCGCTTCAGTAGGCGCTTATCTGACTTAAGCCCCTTTTCGACCATCTTTTTCCTAAGCTTTCCGCTCAAACCGTCAAGATCGAGCCCTTCCAAAAGAGTGCGGATTGCTTCCGCGCCGATACCGGCGGAAAAACCCATTCCGAAGCGCTCTCTCGCCTCATTGAACTCTTCTTCGGTGAGCAGCTGCATTTTCTTGAGGTCGGTGTCGCCGGAATCGATAACTATATATTTTTCGTAGTATAAAATAGACCGCAGCGCGGCAATTGATAGATCCAGGAGAAGTCCCATACGGGACGGAACCGAGCGATAATACCAGATGTGCGAAACCGGCGATGCGAGCTCAATGTGGCCCATACGCTCTCTTCGAACCTTGAAGTGAGTAACTTCCACACCGCATCGGTCGCAGATAACGCCTTTATACCGTATGGACTTAAATTTTCCGCAGTAACACTCCCACTCTTTGGTGGTTCCGAAAATACGCTCGCAAAACAAGCCGTCTTTTTCGGGTCGGAGAGTTCGATAATTGATAGTTTCGGGCTTTTTCACTTCACCGTAAGACCATGCTCGGATCTGCTCGGGTGAAGCGAGCTTAATCATGATATTATCAAAATCCTGAATATCTCTCATACTTTGTTCTCCCTAAAACTGGCTTCCCTGCCGGTTAATCAGCTCGGCATCCCGCTCGGTGAGAGGCACCCTTTTCCCGCGGGAATCCCATATTGTTATATCGAGAGCAAGACCTCGGAGCTCCTGCACAAGCACGTTAAACGACTCGGGTATTCCGGCGGATGATGCCGGTTCTCCCTTCACGATACTTTCGTAGATCTTGGCTCTACCTGTCATATCATCAGATTTGATTGTGAGCAGCTCCTGAAGAGTATTCGCCGCACCATACGCTTCCAGTGCCCAAACTTCCATTTCACCTAACCTCTGACCGCCGAACTGGGCTTTTCCGCCCAGGGGCTGCTGTGTAACGAGAGAATACGGTCCCGTGGAACGGGCATGCATCTTATCGTCGACGAGGTGGTGAAGTTTCAGCATATACACAACTCCGACCATTACAGGATTTTCAAAAGCCTGTCCGGTTTGGCCGTCGTAGAGGGTAGTCTTTGAACTGATCGGTAAATTAGCTTCTTTGAGTTTCGCTTCGATGGTAGATCCATCGGCGCTCTGGAACACGGGAGTTGCGTACCATTCTTTGAGTACATGCCCGGCCCATCCCAGCTCAGTCTCGAGTATCTGCCCAAGGTTCATTCGCGATGGTACACCGAGAGGGTTAAGACAAATATCGAGGCAGGTACCATCTTCGAGATACGGCATATCTTCTTCGGCAAGCACCCTTGCGATAACGCCCTTGTTGCCGTGACGAC
>JABGPX010000765.1 GCA_018644745.1 Spirochaetales bacterium | reverse complement strand
GATCGGGATATCAAGGAACTCTTCAAGAGCGATGAGCAAAAAGAGCGCTTCATCGATTGGTTATACGGGTTGATTAGAAATCCTGAGACAGGCAACCGTCTCCTTGTGCGCGCGGGAGATTGGCTTGAGGAAAAGGGAAGCGATGCCGCTCAAGTCGGAGATTATATACCTATTGAAAGCAGAGAATGGCTCGCCGGTGTTACGGATGTCCTCTATGAGCCCTTTTTTGGTTTTGTTTTGGACTGGCTGCAGAGTGGGTCAATGAGAATGCAGCTACAAAACCGCGGCCGCGAATTGCTGAGAAATATACTTGAGAAGCTGAACACTTTTCAGAGGTTTCTTGTTGCCGCTACTCAGTATGACAAGACCCTCGATGAAAAGATGCCGGAAATTGTCGATGACGTTATCAAGTCGATGAAGGAGGCAGTTGCTGATGAGGAAACCCGCAAAACGATGCTCGATACTGTCGTTGCGTCGATAGACGAACTCAGGGCACGAACAATAGGAGAGGTTAATGAGTCGTATGGACTGCCCGGCAAGGTAAAGACTGTTTTTCAAGCTCTTCAGCGAACTATATCAGAGGATCCTGCCGGGGATTCGCTCAAGACAGTATTGAGAAACATACTTACTCAGCTGGAAAACCGCAGCCTTGAATCATTTCTCGAACATGCGTTTACCGTTTCAGATGCGGCGGATTATCTCACGGATCTTGTAAGCAGCAGCGTAGAATCCTCGGCGGACGCCATTTCCCGATCGGCAATGGAGCAGATCTCCGATATAATTGACCGAAAAGGAAATGCAAAGATTGGAGAACTGCTCGGGATCAGCAATAGCGGCAAAGCAAAAATCGACAGCAGGCTCGCACAAATTGCTCTTGATGCTCTGGCCAAGCAGATTCCCGGCATACTAGATACCCTCGATGTTCATGAAATGGTAGTCTCGAAAATAAACGGTTTAGCTGTCGAGGATGTTGAAGGCCTGCTTCTTAGGGTTATTCATCGGCATTTGAAATGGATCAATGTATTCGGTGCCATACTGGGTTTTTTTATTGGAATGATGCAGGTTGTAACGCGGCTTTTCTGAGGAATAGAATAAATGAGCGATCATGATACTACGGATATTTTACTCACTGACGCGGATCCGGTTGAACTCGAGAAGCTTCGCGAATCTCTCGCTGGCGATTTTCTTATTTCGGTATGCAGCCGCCCGGGAGATGCATCGAGGCTTATGCGGGAGGGAGATATCAGGATCGTCGTGTATAGTCCTGGAGCCGAAGAAGGGGAGGCGCTTGAATTTGTCAGGTATATTCGCAATTCTTTTTTTCAGGAGCCGGTGCAGATAATCGCTTTTGCCGCGGATGGCGGAGAGGCAAAATCTGTTCTTGACTACGGCTGCGATGATTTTGTTTTACAGCCCTTCAGCAATCAGGAGCTGCGGGCGCGGCTTGACGCTGCTATATTTCGGCTTAGGTCGCAGATAAGAGTATACGGCGAACGTAATTTCTTCAAGAAAGCGGCGAAACAGGAGGAGGAGCTTTCTTCCAAGATTCTCGATCAGCATTTGGTCTTGAAAGAAGCATTTCAAAATATAGAGAATATCAATCAGGAGCTCGAGGAAGCAAATAAACAGCTCGAACAGGTTGCCCGATATGATGTCCTTTCCGGTATGTTGAACCGGGTATCACTTTTTGCTGCTCTAGACACCGAAATTGAACGATCAACCAGAACAGGAAGTCCTCTATCGGGCATTATGATGGATATGGATAATTTCAAGGAAATCAACGATACCTACGGCCACCTACATGGCGACAGCGTAATCGCGGAAATCGGGCTTCGGCTAAAAGGAACTCTCCGCAAATATGACTATGCAGGGCGGTATGGCGGAGAAGAGTTTTACATGATTCTCCCGAACTCAACCTTGCAGCAGGCGTACCTGATCGCGGAACGATTTCGTAAGCAGCTGGAAGAGAGCCCCGTTGAGTTCTCTGGTGATAAAATTACGATTACCGCGTCCTTTGGTATAGCTCAGTATAGAATTGGCGAAACCCGGGAAGACTGGATTGCCAGATCGGATTCATACATGTATCACGCCAAGGAAACCGGTCGCAATAGAGTTGTTTCTGAGGACCTCGAAAAATAGGGCAGTGGTCTTCTTCTATCGCTTTGAATATCGAGTCTCGACGGACGCGCTAAGATTCTTGAAAATTTGTTTTAGCTGCCACAACCCGAAGGCCTTCATAGCTAGCTCCATAGGCAGTGTCCCCTGCTGAATGCCGATTATTGCGTAATTTCTTATATAGGTATGCGGCTCTCCCTTGTGCATGATTTCCTCAATATACCAGCTTCCCAGCAGCTGGTAGAGCATTCCGTCGGGAGAGCGGTTGAGACGGTATTTCTGCACATATCCTTTCTGAGCGTGCTCCATCCAATTGTCGGTTACGTAGGTGTAGTCTGCGCCGAAACCGAGGACTTCAACACCCATGTGTACAAATAATGAATGCTTACCGAACCGGTCGTTTGATGCGTACTCTACAAAACTCTCCTTCACCCTGGGATAAATACTTTCGGTGTTTTCAAAATTAAGCAGTTCATCAACGAAGAACTCCACGGGGTAAGGATAAATCGCATGGATATCGGTTTCTGAGCGAATAATTTTCTGATTGTCGTGTTTCCATGAACGGAGATTCATCTCTATTTTGACGGGGCTCTTGAGCAGAGACTCGATAGATTCGAAAGGCGCGCGCCAGGCCCTGATTTTGAATTCGGCTTCCGGCTTAAGAGTGTCTGCTGCTCCGTACGTATTTGGAAAAGCGAAAACTAGGCAAATAATAATCAACCTAAAATCGCGACCTTTTCTCATCGCGATATAGTAACGCGAGTCTCTTTGCTCATCAAGTGGGGTTTGGAATGACGAAGCCCGGCGTCTATCTTACAAGCTTGTCTTCGAACCAGCCATAGAGCGCAACAAGACGATTATAGAATGAATTGTGGATTCGGTTTTCAAAAAGGTTCACGCGCAGAGCTTTAGCTCCGAAACATCCGTAATAAACAATGTAATTATCCATTCGAAGAACCACAACATGAAGATGCATGCTGCCCGGCCTGATAATTGGAATAGGTCCCCAGGTGAAGCTGGACAAATTTTCGGTAACCATGTGTATCACAGAAGAAGAAACGTCAAAACTGACGGTATTAAGGTTCTTTCCAAAGGTGCTGTCTTCCTGCAATATCAATATCGAGCTCTGGATCGGCACCATATCGACTATGGGATCCGGCATCCTTTTTCTTGAATCGACATCCGCAATTACATAAGATTGGGAAAATAAAATCCTCATTTCGTTCTTTGATTCAGAAAAGTACTCGAGACCTTCAAGAGTGCTCATTTCCAGCAGCTTCCCGGTGAGCTGCGCCGTCGTAATATTTGAATGCCCTTCCGGCATAAGAAATACCACTTCTACTCCAGCCGTTGAGCTTATATCGAGCAAGTCGGCGGATATCTTAGTTTGCAAATCGTCTCCGGGAACCAGGACCGGCGTATCGCCTCTCCGGAAGAAATGAGACAGCTCGCCCTTTTGATAAAGCTGAAGAAGTTCATCCTCATTGAGCAGTGGGAAGAGTTTTTCTATTTCCTCGACCGAGACAATACCGGGTTCATACGGTTGAAGTTTGCTGTCCGGAGGGTCGCCGGACGCCATATGTACTGCAACCAGGGCCATAATGACCAAAAGAAGATACGTTGAATTGCTCGATTTCATCATGTATATTGTCCTGAGTATACAACCGATGTTTGTGAATCTCAAAATGAACTTACTATCTTGATTCACCGGAATCAATATAAATGCCCGTTTTCAGAGGTGCCTCCAGGTGGATAAAACTCCAACAATCATTTTTACGGGTGGTGGGACCGGCGGACATGTGTATCCGGGACTCGCGGTGGCCTCTGCTCTCAGGGACGAGCTGAAGGCGCGAGGTG
>JABGPX010000764.1 GCA_018644745.1 Spirochaetales bacterium | reverse complement strand
CTGGCAGATGGGAATGTGAGTAAACGCCTGTTCTCCCACCTTTCAGACTCGGATTTTATACGATCTGTAAAAAGAAACATGGTCTTGCCGGATCTAGTCCAGAAAGAAGATCAGGCGCTGCATCTGTCCACCGAACAAGTTTCAGATCGAATCGAAGCAGCTATCCTGTCTCTTAAAGGATATATAGACAACTCGAATTCCGGCAAGTTCCTCGAGCAGGTTCTCGCTCTCCTGGAACACGGAGTTCGTCTACTCGTTTTTGATTGTAGTAAGTTTAATTTCATTTCCGGCACGGGAATCGGTGCATTCGCAAAAATAAAGAATCGGCTTTCCAAAGCCGGCGGAGAGTTGGGGATTCTGTCCCTGTCAGATCCAATCCGAGAAGTATTCAGACTGCTTGGTATAGAAGGGTTTTTTACCTTTTTTTCTGAAAGGAAGGAAGCACATAGGTGGCTAAAGGATTTTTCACTCCCCAACACGACGGGAGACCCGGATGCCTTTCCTCTGATAAACGGCTCGATGAAGCATTTCTCCAGACTGCAGCTGGAGCTGCTTCCTCTGGAGCAAGATAGGTCTGGAGCTGCTATACCGGAAATTCAGACAAAGACAGAGAATATTGAAATCTGCGGATTCTTCCGGCCGTCTCCCCAGTTTTCCGGCGATTACTTCCAGTACCAACGGTTAGGTCTGCTGTTCCTGATAATTAAATGTGATATCTCAGGGCACACGCCGGAAACAGCACATGTAATGACCAAGACAGCGGCTTTATTCAATCAGACAATAAACCAGGTTAGAGACCTGCCGGGTCACCTGCAGACTGATATTGATAGGTATCCCTTAATTCTCACAGACTTCATGGAACGGCTCAATTCTTCCCTTGCAGTGCCCGATCTCTCTAGCCAGTTTGCCGCGCTGCAAGTCATGTTGGTAGATTCTGCCACCGGCAGCTGTCTGGCCGTTAACTCTGGTGACAATCGAGTTCCAATTTTGCGAAATTCAGGAGTTATGGAATACGTGGAGCTTACATCGAACCCCAGCTCAGGTCTATTCAGCACCGATCTTATCAGAGCAAAAGGCGGCTTTGTCGTCGACCGCTTCAATTTAAAACCAGGAGACATATTATTCTTGCTTACCGACGGCCTTGAGGAATCGGGTCGGTATGTCCGTGATGAAACTGGCTGTAAACTAGAAACTGAAGAAGGATATCTCATGACCGAGACATTTGGTACGGCCAGAATAAGCGACATTATTGAAGCATCATTTTCCGGAAATTCATACAAGTTGGAAAGAGAACAGACTAAGGATTATATCATAGATTTTTCGCAGCAGGGCCAGACCTTGAGATCAGCAGTAAATGGACTGGCAGTCTGCGAGTTTTTGTTCCGCAGCTATCCGGGCACAGGCCGGGTTCTTACAGATAATCCTACAGATATACTTTTAAAGGAATATTTCGCCGGTTATTCATCGCTGCTGGAAAGGGAAAAAAACCAGCTCGAGGACGGAATTATTTACCAGAATCTTGGCATGGATGTTCAGAAGGAAGATCTGACAATCCTGGCTATACGGCGGAAATTCTGAAAGCCGATTCGGACCCTCGCTAAAGGTAATCCTCTCCAAACTCATCGCCAATCTCGCCATGCAGTGCCTTTATTTTTTCAGCCTGGTTTTTCGGACATACCAGAGTAGCCTTCTTAGTATGAATGATAATAAGATCCTCACATCCAATTGTAGAGATAAGATGATCCGGATCTTCTGATACAGCCAGCACGCGTTTACTTTCCAGGAAATGCGCCTTGCCGCCGGAAGCGGTGTTCCCGGCAGGGTCCGCAGTGAGGGTTTCAGCGAACTGGGTCCATGAGCCGACATCGAGCCATGACAGCGGCATCGGGAGCGCGGCGACGGTAACGCCTGAGTCTGACGAAGCGGGTTCCATTACAGCAAAATCCACACTGGTCTTTTTCAGCGTCGGATACACCTCGGCGATAGCCGACGCGGCCCCGTCGGCGCCCAAAAACGCGGAGATCCGTTCGATACCCGCATGGATTTCCGGTTCATACCGCCTCACGCAATCGAGGAAGACCGAAGCTTTCCAGACAAACATACCGCTATTCCAAAGATACCTTTCCGGCCCGGCTGCAAGGTACGCCGCGGCGGTTTCGCCGTCCGGCTTTTCCTTGAACCGCCGAACCACCGAGGAACCAGCCTGATATTCACCGGACAACTCGAGATAACCATAACCGGTTGCGGCGTGAGTCGGATTTATCCCGAAGGTCATGAGTGTATTTGATGAATCCTCTACAATAGAAAAAGCCTGATCGACAATTCTCTGAAAATCCTCGACCGGTTCGATGATATGATCGGCAGTGAATACCGCGATAATCGCGTCGGCATCGTCCCGCGATATGGCCGCCGCGCTCAACGCGAGGGCGCTCAGGGTGTCTCGTCCGACGGGCTCGCCAATAAATTGAGATTCGGTGAACCCTGCCAGGCCATCCACAACCGCGGCGCGGTGAGAGTCTCCGGCGCAGATGTATCTTTGCTTGGCGGGCACCAGCGACTCCAGGCGATCGTACGCGATCTCCAGCAGGCTTTTACCATCGATAAACGGAATAAGCTGCTTTGGAAGTGATTTTGTGCTCATTGGCCAAAGCCGGGTACCGGAACCGCCGGCGAGTATCAGCGCGTATCTCATATCTTGGTGGCCTCCTCGAAAAGGAACTTATTCGAAGTATATCTGATCTGGGCATCTTGATCACTTGCGATCAATCCCCATAATAGAATCATCCTCATATCCAAGGACAGTTAAATAATGAAACCGAACATCATCTTCATATTCGCCGACGATATGGGTTACGGAGACATTTCCTGTCAGAACCCGGAGTCGAAAATCCTTACACCAAACCTGGACAAGCTCGCGAGCGAAGGCATGCGTTTCACCGAGGCCCACGCAAGTTCGGCGGTATGCACTCCCAGCAGGTACGGCGTACTTACCGGCCGTTACGCATGGCGCGGCGGGCTCGAGAGCGGCGTACTATGGGGCTACTCCTGCAGGTTGATCGAAGAGGACAGGCAAACCGTAGCGTCGCTGCTCAAAACCGAAGGTTACTCTACCGGCTGTGTCGGCAAATGGCATCTTGGCTGGGACTGGCAGCTGAAACCCGGCGCCGAATATTCTACCGATAGACACGGCTTGCTGGGAGCCGCGCCTGATGACGTGGATTATGCAAAGCCCATACTTAATGGACCGCTCAGCCTCGGCTTTGATTACTTTTTCGGTATCTCTGCGTCCCTTGATATGGATCCCTACTGTTATATTGAAAATGACAAAGTAACCGCACTCCCAAACCGTACAATTGAAGCAAGCCCTTACGATGCGTATTGGAGAGAAGGTCACATCTCCCCGGACTTCATCCACGAGGAGGTGCTGCCGACCTTCAGCGATAAGGCGGATAGCTTCATCCGGGAAAAGGCCAACGATGATATGCCGTTTTTCCTCTATTTCCCTCTTAACGCACCGCACACTCCGATACTGCCGGCACCCGAGTTTCAGGGCAGAAGCGGTGCGGGAGCATACGGCGATTTTGTCATTCAATGCGACGCCGTCGTCGGCGGTATCATGAAAACCCTAGATGAGCTGAATATAGCTGACAATACCCTGCTCATTTACACTAGCGATAACGGCGCGGAGAGAATCGCCTATCAGAGAGCTCTCGATACCGGGCATTTCAGTTCCGGGCCGCTTCGGGGGCTCAAGCGGGACATCTGGGAAGGCGGGCACCGTATTCCCTTTATCGCCAGATGGCCGGGGCAAGTTTCCGCTGGAGGGGTGTGTGATCAAACGATCTGTCTCACCGATTTTTTTGCCACCGTCGCGGAAATCGCGGAAGCGAGCCCCGAACCGGATACAGGTGAGGACAGTCTCAGTCTGTTCAACGCCTTAAAAGGCGATCCAATCGAACACGCATCGCGAGA
>JABGPX010000520.1 GCA_018644745.1 Spirochaetales bacterium | reverse complement strand
ACCAATATTGCAGCAAAGAGGCCTCATCATGAGAAAAGTACTATGCTCAGTGTTCTTGCTTGGGACATTGCTGATTCCAGCCGAAAACAAATACCTTCAAGTCCCGGAAACTGACAAACTTAAGGACAAGGCTCTTTCGTTCGCCGCAACGTTCGATAAATACACAACGAAGGCTGATTTCTCGAAAGGTGATCCCATTCCAATCACTATGAGAGATACCAACTTGTTGTTACGCGGGACAATCGGATTTGATAAAGGTCCCGGTTTCAAACCTATTCCGGGCGAAGATCTCAGGTTCAATGTTGAGAAGAACATTGATCCGCATGATGGGACATTGAGCATGTGGTTGAATGGGCAGGACTACACTCCGGCGATTGACGAAGGCCGCGGGAATATTGCATACTCTAATCTCAAATTCCAGGAAGGGACCAGATCAATTGAGTACCGGCTATATGAATATAAGTCAACAGTGTATTTTGATTGGTATTCCTCGGAACCTCCGCATAATTATGGTGATGTTGGACGCGTTAGTGCTTCATTAAAGAGTATAGAGAAGAACCAATGGTTTCAGATTGCCGTTTCTTGGTCAAAAGACGAGTTGGGAATCTACCTAAACGGCAAATTGTCTATGAAGAAGAATCTCCCCGAAAAAGTAAGTAAGACAGCTGATCTGAAAGCAACAAACAGCAAGAGATCATATATTGGAATCAAGAACCGCTTTCATCACGATAATCATAAATATGACACCGCGATTGATGATTTCAAAATCTATTCTCGCGCACTTTCTCCGGCGGAAATATCCAATAATTATAATGTCCTTCTGACGGACAGAAGCAAGGCGAAAATAGTAGCCTATGGGCTGGTTCTTAACGGAGTCGACTGCGGCCGTGGTAAAGGCGCTGACAAGCTAGAGGCCGAATTCGATCTCACGGCTCTCCCTGATACATTGTCGGAAGAACTCAAAATCGGCAAATTGAAAATGGACTACACTCTGACGCAGCCAGATGGCAAGATGATAGAAGGGGAATGGATCTTTTCAGAGAACAACGAATGCAGACTATTTGACAATATCAAGCTTCCCGGGAAATACGTGCTTACCACCTCAAGTGGTCGAGAAGAGGTCACAGCTAGAATAGTTCGTCCAGACTTGTCCTTTATTGGCAACACGATTGGCGATGAGGATACCATCCCTCTCATTTGGGATGTGTTTGCAGTAGACGGCCGTGAAATTGCATTGTGGAACCGAGTTTACAATTTTGGTTCCGGTCCCTTTCCAGAGAGTATCACAGTAAAGGGAGAGGAGTTGCTCGCGATTCCCCCGACTATCGTCATCAATGGAAAATCACTTACCGTTTGGCAAGCCGGTAAGACCGCGCGCTCCAAGCGGAGCGTTACCTATACCGGGACCGGAGAACTCCCCGATGGGACTATCGACTATGTTACTACAGTGGAATTTGATGGTCTGATAAAGATCCACTATTCCTTTAAAGGTATGCCGCAGATAGATTCTATGAAATTTGAGTGGCGGCTGAAGCAGGAGTTCTGCCAATTTTTGATGACCCCGGAAGTGTACAGGAAAAGAGCCAATCCAGCCGAATTCCGATATTTTGACAATATGAAGAATTCGGCAAAAGAACTTTGGGTGGTTTCAGAGGAAATGGGAGGGTTCGCTTATGCTCCGGAACATGACGCCAACTGGGTTTACGATCCTGCGAAGCCAGTCTATAGGGTCAACATGAGAACCGGAGAATGCGAAGTTCATATGGTAACGGAATCGGTAAGAATGCTGGAAGATACACTATACAGCGCTCTCTTCATTGCAACGCCGACCCGCCCTCTGCCGAAACGATCACGCGTGGTCCGACACAATGATCTAACGCGTGCGGATTCTTTCAAGCTTGACCAAATCGGTGCTCACGGTTTGCTGACTGGTCCATCTACCTACGAACCACACCCGACTCGGTTTGATGCGATGAAGGCTGCGGTTTCGAATACTGTGGCAGTATATGGAATGGCGAATGCCATGACAACCGCTTCGCCAGTTGCTTCATATTTTAGAAAGTACTGGGAAGTTCCTGGAGCCGCAGGCTACACTTTCAACTATATGCGTACCCTTTATGACGGGTCGCAGAAACAGGAACAGCACGACACCATTTCGGCGTGTAACGCCAGTTGCCTCAACGATCTCTATTTATACAATATGAACAAACTGCTGAACCACAAATATGCCGATGGAATCTCAATGATGTATTATGACCTATGCAATAACAATACCTGTTCAAATGAATTTCACGGCTGTGGGTTCAAAGATAGATTCGGACGGGAGATCAGCCGATTTTCACTCCTGAGGAAACGTAAACTGGTGGAACGGACAGTTCGACTATGCCATGCTAAAGGCAAACTGGTGATGCTTCATGGCCAACGTGATTATCATCCCATGATTCATGGATTGGCAGACTACTGGTTCCCTGGCGAACAGTACGAAGCTATGATGGCTCAGAATCTATATCCGTTTACTGATGAGATTCCAGAGATCATCTTCAGAAGCGAACTTAATCGAGATGTGATTGGTACTGGGGTGATACTCATTACTTCCATTACGTCCCTAAATAGGGCAAAATTGGCCGACGAAATGAAGCGTAAGGCGACAGAAGCTATGCTTGCCATGACTCTGCTGTTTGATATTGATATTTCTGCGGTATATGCTCCAGTTTCCTTGTGTGCCAAAGTTTGGAATGCGCTTGAGAAATATGGGGTCCAATCGACAGAAACGAAATTCTACCGATTCGATAAGCAAAGGGCGGTAACAAGTTCCAATTCGGGGGTGAGAGTCTCCTATTATGAGTGTCCGGATGGTAAATATGTCTTGTTGCTTTCGAATAGGAGTATTCGACCGGCAAATACTGAGATCGATCTTAGCAGAATCAGTGATGAAGTAACAATCGCACACGAGGAGTATATCGGGACAGACATAGAAATTGAGAATGGTAGATTCAAGATTCGAGTGCCACCTCGCAGTTTCAGGATAGTCGCTTTTTAGCCGAACGAAATCAGTATATCGTGATGTACTGGATAGGGATATCTCACAGACGTGTTTTGATCCTTGGGGACAGGTTCTGTTGGGCTTGAAATCGTCAAGGCCCCAGGTGGAGTTCAATGTCATTGAATTGGACTGAGGCCGAACGCCGCTCGGCCCCGCGCCACGCGCTACCGGCGCGACTGTGCAGCGGTGGTCGCTGGGGCTGCAGGTGGGGCCAGCCGTCGCTCCACGGGGAACTGGGAAGAAGACGAAGGGGGCGGACTCTTCTGGTCGCTGAGCGTGAGTGGCGCGTCACCAGAAGATTTTCTTGACTGCGCCGGGTTGGCTGCGCGAGTTTGCAGTGGCGCGCCCGCGTGGCCTGGATTGAAACCAGAGCAGCTGAATACGTTTGACCCATTCGATCCGGTCAATCTGGCATCGCGGATACATGTGCCATTTCTTCTGAGTTCCGGCGGCAAGGATAAAGGTTCGCCAGCATCCACGATAAAGGCTGTGTACGAGCGCCTAAATGGTGTGAAATCCTATTTCCATGATCCAGGACTGCCGCACACATGTTCGCCCGATTTTTTACCGGATGGGTTGGGAACGGATGGAGAATTGTCTATAAAGGTCCGGCGACTACGGCATCACCGCCTCGGTGTCCACCGCGATGTCGGCCTTGTCTTTGCCGAACGAGATCGTCGTTTCCTTGCCCCGAAACGACACCCGGACCGCTGTGTCGCTCACGGGGGTGATCACGGGTCTCGCCTCGCTCCTTTTCGACGGGGCGACCACGGCCAGGTAGCTCATCCGGCGCCGAGGCGTTTTGTGCGAGAACCACAGGTGATGTGCGTCGATGGGCTCGGGCAGCTTCTTGGAACTCTTTCCTTTCGCCCATTTGTTCGACACCGTCGTGTCTTCACCCGTGATCGGGTTGACCATGCCTGCCTTCC
>JABGPX010000762.1 GCA_018644745.1 Spirochaetales bacterium | reverse complement strand
AAATAGTGGAGGAATCTGCAGCACTGGTCGTTGCCGAGAGATTCGTACCTCCGGTATACGATACCGATAGCGTGGATATAGTACTGGAAGCCGCTGAACCCAGGCCGCCTGAGCCGCGGATTGGCCAGGCGGATCTTCTCGACGCGGCCGAAGGTGATGAACCTGAGGAAAATGTAGAAGTAGCGGTCCTTGTAGAACCTGAAATTGCAGCTGAAACAGCGGCGGTTGTGGAAACCGAGCCCGAGGCGGCGACTGTCGTGGTCGAAGTAGTAGAGGAAATTGAGACCAGAGAGACAATCGAAACTGCTGAAATTCCCGCTGAAGAGATTCCGGACTACACTACGATGCTTTCTACCGAGTCATTCTATCTGCAGCTGGGCGTGTTTGCTGAAGCTAAATCCGCGAAGCGCCTTCAGACTGACCTGGAAGAAACCTATCCTGTCACTGTATATTTGGCTGAAGGTTCCGAGCGGCCGATTTATAAGGTCATGGTTGGGCCTCTCAATCAAGATGAAAGCGGTGCGCTGCTTTTCCAATTTAGGACCCGCGGTTATCCCGACGCATTTGTACGTAAGGGCACGGTGAATTGACACATGAAGAAGCTCGGAGGGAGATAAGGGAATTATCCTCCCTCCTTCGTCGATATAATTACGAATACCATATCACCAACAAACCTCTGGTTTCGGATCTGGAATATGACCGGGTCTTTGACAAGCTCAGGGATATAGAAAAGAGTTTTCCCGACTTAATTGAGCAGGATTCTCCGAGCAGAAGGGTGGGATCGGATCTGCGCGGCGACTTGCCGGAAGCCGAACACTCGGTTCCTGTACTCAGCCTCGATAAAGCATATACCGCCGACGCCATCATGACATGGATTGAGAAAACCGTGCGGAACGCCGGGCAGGAGTTAACCTTTGTAATCGAGGAAAAGATCGATGGAGTATCGATCGTTCTGTATTACGAAAATGGCAGGCTGGTCCGGGCGATTACCCGTGGTAATGGATATGTGGGCAATGATGTAACCGCCAACCTAATGACCGTTCGCAGTGTACCGCTACGCCTGAATAAGGATGTTACTCTTGCGGTTCGCGGTGAAATCTATCTGCCTGTTGATAAATTTGATGATCTGAATAAACAAATGGAAACTCCTTATGCGAACCCGAGAAATTTGGCGGCTGGTTCGATAAGGCGGATTCGAAGCTCAGAGGTCGCTGGAATTCCGCTGGAGATTTTTACCTATGAAGGGTATATGGAAAACGCCTCTACCCACTTGGAAAATCTGGAGATTCTGCGTGAATTGGGTTTTAGACTAAATCCTCGAATCGGGTTTTTCTCGAAAAGCGGAGTCCTTCTCGCTGCCAAAAGCAGCGGCATGTTTACCGGTTCTTTTGATCAAATAGAGGAATATATCCGGCAAAAGACTTTGGATAGGCCCGGATTGACTTGTGAAATAGACGGCCTTGTACTGAAAGTAAACGAAATTCCCGTTCGCGATGCACTGGGATATACCGGCCATCATCCTCGCTGGGAGATAGCCTATAAATTTGAAGCACCGGAGGGGATATCAACTGTAAATGCGGTGGATGTGCAGGTTGGCAGAACCGGCAGGATTACCCCGGTCGCGCGAATATCACCTGTGAAAATCGGCGGCTCGGTTGTATCGAATGTTACCCTCCATAATCAGGATTATGTGGATATGCTGGAATTGAGCGTGGGTGACAATGTGACGGTGTCCAAGAGGGGCGACGTTATTCCCGCGATTGAACGGGTAATAGATAAGAATGAGACGGGCACGGCTACCTGGAAGATGCCCGAAACCTGCCCATCCTGCTCTCAGAATCTGAGTTTGAAAGGAGCTCATCATTTCTGTACGAATCAGGACTGTCCCGATCAAATGAGAGGCCGGCTATATTTTTTTGCTGCAAAAGGGCAGATGGACATTGAAAATCTGGGACCGGAAACCATCGATGTTTTAGTCGATAAAGGATTTGTCTCAAATATTGAAGATATTTATTCCTGCGACTATAACCTGCTTCAAGGCGTGCCGGGGTTTGGAGATAAAAAGATAGAGCTCGTGAAAGCCGGTGTGGAGGAGAGCAAATCTCGCCCATTCGGCGCGGTTTTGACCGCTCTGGGTATTCCCGAACTTGGTCCTAAAGTCGCAGAGCTGCTTATAAAATCCGGCTATAATGATATTGATTTAATTTTCAAGCTCTCTGATATGGAAGCCCGAGATACGCTTGTGGAGATTGACGGTATTGGTGAAAAAACCGCCGAGATGTTAATTACAGAACTGCAGCGTAAAGATATCAGGACATCCATTGCTGCTTTGAGAAAATGTGGGCTGAATTTTTACGCTGAACCTGAGCATAAAACCGCGGGGACTCTGTTCGAGAATCAAATATGGTGTGTTACCGGCAGTTTTGAGCACTACAAACCAAGAGAAACCGCCATGGATGAAGTGAAGAGGCAAGGCGGGAAGACGGTTCTGCAGGTGAGCGGTAAAACGACCCATCTTCTTGCCGGCAGCGGCGCCGGCAGTAAGCTGACAAAAGCCGAGAGCCTTGGAGTAACCGTGGTCTCGGAGAAAGAGTTTCGCAAGATGATTGGAGATATTGAGTGACTGATACGGAATTGGCGGAAAAACTGCGGAAGCGCGGCTGGGGTATCACCTCACCTGATCAGTATCTCATCGATATGGAACCAGCATTTCATCGTATATGGGATGAGGTAAAGCCTTTTACGATGACCAGCCCAATGCGGGGATATGCTGTTTATAAGGCTGTAGAATACCTGGAAAGAAACGAGATAACCGGAGATTTTGTCGAGTGCGGGGTATGGAAAGGTGGATCATGCATGCTGATGGCGCTGGCGCTGCTCGAATTGTCTCAAGATAACAGGAAACTGTATCTATACGATACATTTTCCGGGATGACCGCACCGACTTCAGAGGATGTTATCGCCTGGAATAATTTGAGCGTTCAGAAGAAATGGGACGAAGAACTCCGAGGAGAGAAAGATTATTTCAGCTCCTGGGCTGTTGGCTTAGAAGATGTAAAAAACAATATGAGATCCGTCGGTTATCCTTCAGAGAACATAAATTTCGTACCGGGCGATATCTGCGAGACCCTGGATAAAACGGCACCAGAAAAAATTGCGCTTCTTAGGCTCGATACCGATTGGTATGAGTCCACTGTAAAGGAACTGGAGGTGCTTTACCCGCTGCTGGTTTCCGGGGGAATCCTGCTCATCGATGACTACGGGCATTTCAAAGGTGCCCGGAAGGCCGTGGATGAATTTTTCCTGAAACTCGGTCAGTTCCCTTACCTGTCTAGATCCGACTATACCGGGCGGGTTTTAGTAAAACCCTAGGTAGGAACCTCTATTTACTGCTTTCGATGTACCCGGCAGTGATATTACCGCGACGGCCGTATATAGGATCGGAATGTGCCGCCGCCCCGCTCTCGATCCAGGCCATCTATCAGCACAGTAATTCCAGCCTGATATTGTTCATATGTAATCTTGAGCCTGTTATGGAGCGCCAGCTCTTCACGTATTCTCTCGGCCTTTGGAGCCGGCAGCAGCGTAAATATATAACCTCGGTCAGGGTCCTCCATATACATCATTGCGAGAGCTATAGCTCGATCGCCAATTCGCATCAGACAGTTCTGCACTTTTACCTTAGGCAGTGCTTTCATTTTTTTCACCAGTAAGTCATTTGGTGAGGGACGGGCAGGCACTATGAACTCCCGCCTAATTGATAATCCCGATTCCGCCGCCGGCCATCAGGTAAAAATTATTCTCCGCGGCGAACTCCCCGGTTAGGTATCCCGACAGGATAATCTGAGTGCCCGGAAGGAGCCAGTGGGCTTCCAGACCCGCGGACACCGGGAGATCAATGCCGAAACCCGTGTTGAAAGGTATTGTGCGGACGGCTCCTGAAAGCCCGGCGGTAAACTCACCGAGATCCAGAAGTATT
>JABGPX010000761.1 GCA_018644745.1 Spirochaetales bacterium | reverse complement strand
ATTACAGAGACACAAATTAAACTGTCAGCTTATTTAGAGGGCTGCAAAATTAGGGCAATTTCGGGTATCTGGGTTTCTCTTATAGAAAGCGTTCGCGGTCCTTCGAGAAATAATGCACGCATCAATTTGCCTCCGGTGTACTCACAGCCCCACTTGCGGATGTTTGCCAGCATATACTACATTAACATCCACAAACAAGGTAATCGGAGGAGCTGATATGTCACTATCTGAAAAACCCTCAGCACACGACATTTTACTAGACGCGTTCCATGGTAAAAGCATTGCAAGTCCGCCATTCGCGCCAAACCTTTCTCTTTGGTACGATTGGCATTCGATTAAGAAAACCCTTCCAGGCAAGTGGGAAGGTGCGCACATTCAAGATATTTATCGCGATCTGGGTGTGCCTATTTGGCAAACCGTAAGGCCTTGGCGAAGATGTTGGTCAGTTCCAGTAATCGAAGATAATTCCGCGACCAGCCGTAGCGTAGAATACCAAGTTGATGGCCAGGTATTGACTGCAAGATGGACGCTTGGTCCGGATGGCGATTGGTGGCAATCAGAATATCCGGTGAAAACTGATCAGGATCTCGGATTACTCAGCTCGCTATTCAGCGGATTATCGTACGAGTTGAATGCTGACGACGATAATAGCCAGTTGGATCTAACCGGCAATGACGGAGTTTTGGCGATAGAATTACCGATGCATCCGTATCCATTTATTCTGCAGCATTTTCTTGGCTGGTCCGAAGGGCTCATGATTGCCATGATGAATGAGGAAGTGGTCTCGTCTCTTCGGATTGGCCTTGAAGACCAGTTTCGCGATATTGTGTCCCGGCTCGGAGAACTACCTGGTGATCTGCTGTACTGCCCCGACAATCTCGATGGCAGTTTTTTGTCTCCTACTATTTTCGAATCTGAGATGATGGAGAGCTATCGCGGCACCGTCGATAGCGCCGGCATAACCGGAAAAGGCGTTGTTGTGCACGCGGGCGGTATGGTCAAAAATCTGGCGGGTCCGCTTGCCGAAACCGGCATTGACGTAATCGAGGGAGTTTGCGGACCACCTCAGAGCGATCTGAGCATACAAGCGGGAGATGATCTACTCGGCGGCGCGGTTACAATGTGGGGAGGTATCCCGCAAGACGCGCTGCTCACTTCTTGCGATACCGCCGAATTCGAATCAGTTGTGATGAACGCGAAAAAGCACGCAGCGTCTTCGTCCCGCTGCGTTATCGGTATTGCTGATAGAGTCCCAATTGCCGCGGAAATTCACCGCCTCGAATGGATAACAGACCAGTTCGACTTGGGAACCTGAGAATAGTACATTCATAGGATAGACCGAATTACTCGGAGGATCCTATGGTACATGCTCCCCTGATATCGCTAATCTTTGTTGTGACCGCCTCTCTTGGTGGACCCGTACTTATTCTCGGTGGAAGCACACAATTTCCGATGACTTTACCGGATCTTGTTTATCTTTTGGGTAAATACTTCGCGCTTGCGTCTTTTTTAATCTTGACTTTTCAGTATGTATGGACCGCCAAATTTAAATTTCTTGAAAAACTTCGTTCCTATGATAGCCGGGTGGCTGTTCATCGTACTTTGGGAACTCTTGGTATTCTTGGCGTTACTCTGCACCCCATTCTCATATTGGTTTTTTATGCTACGCAGGGAGTTCCCCTCATTATTGATCTACCGATGGCGGCGGGTTTTTCGGGGCTGGTAATTCTGCTTTTTATTATTGGCTCAACCTTTCTTGGACGGATATGGAATATTCGGTATGAGACCTGGAAGCGTCTTCATTGGCTTACTTTCCCAGTTCTAACGCTGGCTTTCTATCATAGTATCCAATTGGGAAGTGATATATACGGACCTCTTCGAACAACATGGTTTATTCTTTGGGGTTTTCATCTGCTTGTGGTCCTGGGTAAAATATTCCACAAGCTCTCCGTGTGGAGAAAGACATCCAGAATTGTATCGGCAGTCTCTGATACACCCGGAACCCTTACTGTTGTTGCCGAAAAACTAAAACAACGTTATCAACCCGGGCAATTTGCTTTTATCAGTCTAAAACTGACAAAAAAGTGGGAAGCGTGGCACCCGTTCAGCCTTACTTCCCATCATAGTGACGAGCATATTTCCATGACAATAAAGAAATTAGGAGATTTCTCCTCTGCGGCTGCCGCAATAAAGCCGGGTGATCGGATTAAAACGGATATTGGCTACGGTGCTTTTACATTACCGGTTCCGGGTGATAATCGATATACCTTTATCGCTGCTGGCGTGGGTATAACTCCTATTTACGCATTGCTGAAGGATCTAGCGCAGAAGCCTGATTCACCGGAGGTGATACTGATTTACTGTGTTCATAGTGAATCTGATATTTTATTCCGTGATGAACTCACCCGATGGTTTTCGGAGCGACCGGCCTGGTCCCTGCATATCGCATGTACATCACAACCTGATTGGCCAGGAGAGCAAGGGCGGATAAATGATGTTATGGTCGATAAAATATGCGGTCCGTTATATCCGGGATCCTACTTTCTGTGCGGACCTGCAATGATGGTGAAATCAATCGGCAGATACCTGCGAATTAAAGGCGTTTCGAGGCGTCAGATAAAGCGGGAGAAATTTGTTTTTCTCCCATAATGTCACACCAGCCGCACTGCCATATGAATTGCCTGTATCATGCTCTCCGGATTTGCTCTACCTTCACCTGCTTTGTCAAACGCGACACCGTGGTCCACTGAGGTGCGGATTATTGGAAGGCCCAAAGTAATATTAACACCGGAAATTGAATTCCAGGTGTCAGTAGTGCTGTCGTAGTTGAAGCCTGAAAGTTTAGCGGGGATGTGACCTTGATCATGGTACATAACGACAACCAGATCGTATTGTCCTCCTTTCATTATTGAGAATACCGTGTCGGCGGGCAGCGGGCCATCGATATTCAATCCGGCCGATTTGGCATCGCTTACCGCCGGGATGATCTCATCAATTTCCTCAGAGCCGAACAGGCCATGCTCTCCCGCGTGGGGGTTAAGGCCGGCTATTGCGATTCGAGGTTCTTCTATTCCTATTTTTTTTAAGGCATCATTTGCCAGATGTATCACGTTGAGAATACGAGGTTTGCGCACTCTCTCGATAGCCTCCTTGAGGGAAACATGGGTCGAAACATGGGCAACACGAAACTTACCCTCCGCGAGCATCATTGCATAATTGTCTGTCCCTGTAAGCGCCGCGTAAATCTCTGTATGACCTGCATGGGTGATACCCGCCGCCTTGATAGCTTCCTTGTGGATTGGGCCCGTCACGGTGGCATCGATATCGCCGTCGAGCGCCAGTTCAATATTTTTCCGAATATAATCGAATGAAGCTCGACCGTTAGCTTCCGATATAGTCTTGTACACGAGGGTGTCCATGTTGACGTTCTTCATATCTAGAACATCAATGGTGCCGAAGTCGTACTGCCCGTCTCGTGGAGAGTCGACAGAATGAACTTCCATTTCTAAATTTGAAAGTTTGAGCGCATCTTTTGCTACCTTGAGATCGGATATAACAAGGGGCCTGCATATTTCATAAATCTCTTTTTCATTCAGCGCTTTGGCGGTTATCTCCGGGCCAATTCCGGCGGGGTCGCCCACGCTAATTCCAATGAGAGGCTTAAGAGTGTTCAAGAGCAGTCTCCTCGTCCCGATGGCAGCAAACTTACATAGATTTCGATGAAGTACTCCTTCCCTGTCAACATTGCCATATCTTGTTAAACATAGATAGGCAGGGCACAGTGAAGCGGCGAAACGAATTACACCGATACTTGCTTCCTCTCTTATCTTCAACTACATGCCCATCAGTAACGGCCTTGTAATCGGGAGGTCAAGGTACCCGAAAAATACCATAGGATGACCCTTATCGAGGCTCATCTTCGAGGGTCTCACGGGCTGAATGTGGTGGCTATCAGAAAAGAGGCGGATGGAGAATATGAGTA
>JABGPX010000758.1 GCA_018644745.1 Spirochaetales bacterium | reverse complement strand
TTTATTTCCTGCATATAATATACTAATTTTAGAAAAGATTAAGAGGATTAACAAGGACTGATTTGTATTATAGCTTACACGATGGATTGTGTGGCGAGATGTAATTCTGTTTACTTAATCACTGATCAAGGTGTGACCCCAAGTGTCCACTTTGTAGCAATCGTTGAGCGGTTTCTTGATTTGCTCTTCTGTAGGCATAGTGCTATCCCCTTATTCCACTTTGGTATCTCTTAAAGTTCTCCGCCTGCTCGAAGATTTCCTTGTAGACCTCGTCGCGGTCGATCGGAGGGTATCCGTTTTCGGCGAGTAGGATGATGAGGTCTACCTTCAGCTCAGCCTTGATGTCGGCGCGCTGACTCCAGTCGGTGAATTTGGCCTTGTCGTCGACTATGACTTTCACTTTTTTTGCAAGATCAAGGAGCTTGTCCTCAGGGTATTGAAAATCGTATTTAATGGTGAGGGCTTTAAGGATGTCGTAGAAGGCCTTTTCTTCGAAATCAATGCCCAGTTCGGCGAAGGAATCTTTCTCCTTTTTTATGGCGTGGTACAGGTCGATAATCTCGCCGGTGAACTCTTCCAGCACTTCACTCCTGAGAATGTCCTGCTCGCTCCGGTCATTGTATTTGTCCACCAGGGCTTTGAACTGTTTGGAAAAGTCGACGCCCTTTAGCTTGTTAACCTTCTTGAACTCTTCAATCGCCTTGGCCAGTAACTGCTGGAGCAGCTTGATTCTGGTGTTCGGCAGTTTGATCTTTTCGATTTTCGCCATGTAGTCCGGGTCAAAAATATCCACCTCGCGGGTATCCCCTTGCCCCATCTTGAAGATTTCTTCGACCCCATCGCTCTTCAAGGCCTCGGCAATCATCTGTTGTACTTTGGCGTTCATTTGAACGAGGTCGGGCGCATCGCCTTTGGTGAGTTTGAAGACAATGGAGCGGATCGCCATATAGAAATGGACATGGTCCCGCTCGTCCTGAGTAAATTCATCACAGCCAACGCAGATGTCATAGGCGGCTTTCATCCGTTTGCCCAGAAACATGAAGCGCTTCTCGATCTCTTCGGTAATCTGGACATATTCCGCAGCCATGTTGAGGCAGTGCAGTTGCTGGATGGGCTGACCGGAGAAATACGGAGCAGAGTCAAACTTGTGGAAGATCGCACGCATCAGATCCAGATGGTCTCTGACTACTACAATGGATTGCTTGATCTCCTCAAAGTTAGCGGTGTCGGCTTTGGAGTAATGTGCCAGAGCCAGGTTCATCTGCTTCTTGATACCGATATAATCGATGATCAACCCTTTTTCTTTCTGCTGATACTTCCGGTTCACCCGGGAGATGGTCTGGATCAGGTTGTGGCGTTTGACCGGCTTGTCGATATACATGCTGTCGAGAAAAGGGACATCGAAGCCCGTGAGCCACATGTCTACCACGATAGCGATTTTAAAATTGGATTTGGAGGTTTTAAACTGACGATCTAACTCTTTTCGGTAATCTTTGCTTCCCAGCATATCGTACAAAGCGGGTTCATCATCCTGGCCACGGGTCATCACCAGTTTGATACGCTCCATGGGCATGATCTGTTTTTTCTCTTGTTCCGTTAGCTTCTCCCCGTCGGCACAGACCTTCACTTCGGCCCAGTCGGGACGTAGAACAATCACTTCCTTGTAGAAATCGTAGGCAATTTGACGGTTGCTGCTGACGAACATCGCTTTCCCGGCAATCGTGGCACTCTCTTTGATGCGTGCTTCATAATGGTGGACGAAGTCTGCGGCCAAAGCCTTCAAGCGGTCAGGATCCCCGAGAATGGCGGTCATCTGCAGGTTGGCCCGTTTGCTCTCCTCAATCGCGTAATTGCTGGCCCCGTCATCTGCGCAACGGGCGTAGTAGTCTTCAATCTCCTTCAGCTTGCTGTTGTCGAGCAACACCTTCGCTGCCCGGCCTTCGTAAACGATACGCACGGTGATCTCATCGGTCACGGATTCCGTCATCGTGTAGGCGTCTACCACTTCACCGAAGACATCCAGAGTCGCATCGATGGGTGTGCCGGTGAAGCCTACATAAGTCGCGTTCGGCAACGAGTCGTGCAGATACTTGGCAAAACCATAAGTCCGCTTCACACCTTCTTCCGTTACTTTGATCTTCTGATCCAGATTCACCTGACTTCGGTGCGCCTCATCTGAGATGCAGATCACGTTGTTGCGTTCCGTCAGCAATTCCGTGTCTTCGGTAAACTTATGAATCGTGGTGAGAAAGACCCCGCCGCTGTTACGCCCCTTCAACAAGTCGCGCAGTTGTGAGCGGCTTTCCACACTGATCACCGACTCATCGCCAATGTAGCCCTTGCCATTGGTAAAGAGGCCCGAGAGCTGGTCATCGAGATCGGTTCGGTCCGTGATCAACACGATGGTCGGGCTTGATAGATCCACGCTCTTCATCAACAATCGTGCTAGGAACAACATGGTAAAGCTCTTCCCGCAGCCTGTCGCCCCAAAGTAGGTGCCGCCCTTACCATCGCCTTCGGGCCGCATGTGGAGTAAAATGTTTCGATAGAGTTTGGTCGCCGCATAGTATTGCGGATACCGGCAAAGGACTTTCTCCTCCCGCCGCGAGGTATCAGGCAGATAGACGAAATTGCGGATCACATCGCAGAGGCGGGTCGGATGAAACAGCCCTTTGATCATGGAATAGAGCGAGTCGATCCCGTCCTTTTCGATCAGGTCTCCGCCGTCGGTCTTGCGCCAGGCGTAGAAGAATTCATAGGGTGCGAAAAACGAACCCGCCTTATTGTTCACCCCGTCACTGATTACGCAAAACGCATTGTATTTAAACAGCTCCGGGATATCGCGCTTGTAGCGTACCGTCAGTTGAACAAAGGCATCATGAATCGTCGCTTCCTCACGGATCGCGCTCTTAAATTCAAACACTACCAGCGGCAGCCCATTGATATAGAGAATGCCATCCGGTATCCGCTTCTCGTATCCGTAAATCTCCAGCTGATTCACCATCTTAAGGATATTGCCGCCCGTTTGGTAAACCTCCGCCTTCTCCGCCACGATCGTTGGTACCTCGCCGGCCTTCGGTTCCCGAAATGCGACCAGATCAGAATAATCGATCAACTGCACATAGAGGTCTTTCCGGTCGCGGTCTTCACGCTTGAGCAGAAACCCATCCGAGACAAGCTTCATGATCGCCTTATTGCTCACGTAGAGATCCGCAGCCGAGTAAGCTTCCAGCTGACGAATCACCGAATTGATCTCACCTGGCGTGATGCCGTCCGCCGCATACTGCTTCGCTAAAAACTCTCTCAGATCCGCCTTGATCAAAACATCTTGAGATTGTCGATTAATGCGTTCTCCCAACACATGCGGATAACCCTCTGCTATAAGGAGTTCGATTATTGCTGATTCAAGTTGGGCTTCAGTGAATTTCATGGTTCAAAAGGTTCCTAAATGTAAAATGTAATATCCTAGCGATATGCTTTTCCTTTTCTGTGGGCGGCAAGATATCCCATGAAGTTCTCAACATATTCGTGTTTACCTGAAGGATACCAGATCGGAACGATTTGTAGTGGACTTAGAAATTCTTCTCTTTCCTCGGTTTCACCATTCTCTGGAGTCTCTAAAAAGGCGTAATGCCATGGTATTTGATACTCATTGCTTTCGGCGACTTGTTTGAAAATCTCCAATGTCTTATCGGAATTTAGGCTGCAACCCAGAAACAGTAACGTTTTACTTATATAAATCTGCCTTAAGATTTTGGGGAGCGGTTTTTCAAAATGTATTTCCTCTTCGCCATAAGCATCGGAATATTGGGATTTAGTGAAAACCTGTGTGGCTTCATTTTGGTAGTCCCCATGGATCTTTAGGAGACATCTTCCACCCGCAATAAATTGCCGCATGAAATGACTATCTTGTGTGCCATACATGAATCCGTCATCAAACGAACGCTTTGCACTTCGATATACTTTCTCAATAATGTCATCCAGGT
>JABGPX010000757.1 GCA_018644745.1 Spirochaetales bacterium | reverse complement strand
CGGGCCGTAAGACCATATTGTCCGAGCGTGGAAAACCGTCTTCGAGAGCCAGATACTCTGGTTCGAGAAAACGGGTACTGTCATCAGGGTCGATTCCCCGCATATAGATAGCCAGAGAGCCGTCGTTAGTATTTAATATTTTTCCAACGGAAGCTCTTTGGTGACTGAGAAGGGAGCCGTCAGCATCGAAGGTGACAGACTCGATATCTCGAGCGTAGGTGCCATTTTCCATTTCTATGACTTTACCGATTGATACAAGCTGCCGAATAGGTGCTCCCGATTCGGAGTTTACAAAGAAGAGATCATGAAGTCCCGGCATTGATAGAATATCTTCAACCTCGCTGAGAAAAAACACCGATGAGCTCAATTTTTCAATGCTTTGATTCAGATAGGTGCGTGGTTCAGGATCCTCCGGATATCTCTGTGACAATACAAGAAAGGTGTAATAGGCTTTAATGTTCAGTGTTACTTCGCTGGATGAAAGATCGCTGAATCCTTGGGTTTTTACTTCAAAAAGTGCCTTTCTTTCAAGCTCTGCTTTGTCATCTTTATAGGAAGATAGACGTTCCTGTATAGCACTCGTTATCTCTATCGCCGCTTCTTTATTTGGCGAACCGAAAGGTGACATATCCGCGGCGAGATTCGCAAAATAATAGGCGGTAAAATACTCTTCCGTGGAAAGGGAGCTCTTTGCCATTACAAGCAGACCCGCAGGATCAAGCTCGGTAAGCCGCGCCTTGTGCCGAACCTGCTCAGAGGCAGCATCCTGTTCTCCTCCGCCGGACTGCTTTCTTACTTCCGAAAGTATAAGCGCGGCAGCGCGATCGCCGGGATATTCATGAAGGTAATATTCCAGGTATTTTTCACTTCGTTCGAGGTCGCCTGAGCGTCTGCTGGTTTCCGCAAGATCGAAATAGTTTCTTAGCACGATCGTGCGGTATTGAAGATTGTCCAGCCTTCGCTCCAACGCCGGTGTCAGTCCTTCGGAAAGCACCACAAACGAGATGCTCAATAAAATTACTATTCCAATGGTTGACGAAACCAGCCTGGAGAAACTTTCAGAGGGCCCGGTTTTCAGCGAAGGTATGGGAGGCGCGGTAAATGAGCAAGTCAGGAGCACCGCGGTGCACTGCATGGGGATGAGGGTCCCGATGAAGTAGAGAACTGTCTGATACAGTGTCCAGGGCGCTCTGTAGAGCTGTAAAAAATTCTTTTCGGGAAATGTGAATAGCGCGTAGATGAACACGACTACAAAACTGACCCCGTATAAGATTAATACTGACACGATAATCCGGTTGCGCAGAATACTGTAGTCGTCTTTAATTCTAGCCACCGGCTAGCCGCTCCCTGATTTTCGATTCTTTCACAAAGAGTAGATCTATCGCGATGAGAATTACGCCGAATACCAGATACACCGCGGTAGGAATCTGGGCTACGATCTTACCCTGGGTAACCAGGGCGGTCATTTCCTGTCCGATATCGCTTTCGATGAAGCGCAGGAGGAGGAAAATACCGCGGAACATAACGATGGTGATCAGGGCGCTGAATAGAGGCCATCGAAAAAGCCGCGAGAAAGTAATGCAGCCGGACGCTGCCAGCGACAATGCGAATACAGCGAGCAGAAACTCCTCTGTAGACCTTTCGCGGGTTTCGAGCAGATAACGGTTGAGCCTCCCGGCGTCGCTCACTATCCCCTGGAGAAAGCCGGGGGCAGGGAACATCGGTCCATACACCGGACTTGCGGGTTGTATCTCGATGGGTGAAGAAGGGTCAGACGCCGGAATGAGCTCAGCCTCCGATCCATCACCGGTCTTGGCGGGAATCGCCGTTGCTGAGGATTCAAACACCAAACCCTCGGCGGATAGTCTTACAATCCCTTCGACTTCTATCCCGCTGCCGGCTTTTTCTCTATCCGGCGCGGTAGCCGAGTCGATATATATCGGTCCATCTTTCACGCTGTGAATGACGCCCGGGATAAATGGATATACCGCTCGGCCGGTTACTCTTGATGAGCTTCCCCCCTGGCCGTACAAAAGCCCGAACCCGGCGCTGATAAGCAAGAAACAGGTGAGCACGGGCAGAATTAACATAAGCAGACGGATTCCCGGCTTTCTCCTTATTCTTCTGAAAAGGAAGAAAAGAGATAATAGTACCGAAGCGGTAAGGCCCGAGCCGATTGCCGGGATAATATGACGACTGAGCCAGCCGGGTTCTTCCGGAGCAGCTGGGTTAAATGCGCCCGCCCAACCGGCGAGAAGAATGAACCCGGTTACCGCGAGTAAAATTACCGCGAAAAGGAAAAAATGGAGTATGGGGAGGAAAAGCGTATCCTTCACAAGGGCATCTCTGTAAACTGCTGCTTTAACATCGAACACATATGAAAAACCGCGATTTTATAACGGATCCCATTTAGCCGGTAGAATAAAATGTGGGTTTTACGATGTGCCCACAAGTCGCCGAGAACCTTGAGTAGCCGGTGATGCAGCACAAGGGCACATCTATAAACCCGTAATCTGTGTAGTCTGACTGATATAATCCCGCGTAAGATAGAGATGCCCACGGAATAATTATCGGCAAAATTGGATGTTTTATGGGCAAAAAACGAATAAAATCCTATTCAGAAGGTATTTAGCGTGAATATGGAAGCACAGCTTATAACACAGGCCCAAAGCGGCAGCCGTGAGGCGTTTTCGAGGATCGTTGAACTCTATGGAAGACGGGTTTATCATGCCGCGTATTCGTTTCTCCACAATATGGATGATGCCTCAGATATCGTGCAGGAAGTCTTTCTCCGGGCGTATAAAAACTTTTCTTCCTTTGATGCCAATCGGGCTCTTTATCCATGGCTCTACAGGATTACCAGAAATCTTTGCATCAATATGGTTCAACGGGCCTCTAGAAAGGAAACGGCTCTTCCTGATGAAGACCTCATCGCTGGTACGGGAAGAGATCCCGCTGCCGAACTCCTGCGAAGTGAAGAACTCGAGGAGCTTCGCGGCGCTCTTGTAGAACTCCCGGAGAAACACCGGGAAATGATCATACTAAAACATTTTCAAGACTGCAGTTACGCTGAAATGGCTGAGATACTCGATGTGCCGATTGGTACCGTTATGTCCAGGCTCTATGCTGCAAGAAGCAAATTACGGGAAAAAATCACGGAGGTCGGCTGATGGATTGCACAGATGCTAAACTCAAGGTACAGGCTCTTGTAGACAATGAGCTGTCGGAAGCAGAAATCGATGAGACGATGGGGCATGTACAAAGCTGCTATCGCTGCAGAGACGATTATATTGAGATGCTCAAATTCCAGAAAAAGATGAGAGGCTTGGCATTTCCCGAACCGCCGAAGGAGTGGTTCGAAAACCTTGGAAAAAAACCCGCGAGAAAGCTCTCGTCTTTTCTGGGGCAGATACTTTTTATCGGCTCATATATTGCCTTGTTCGCTTATGCCCTCTATACCTTGTTTACCGATTCAGGCGAAGGGCTCTTTATAAAAATAGTGTTCGGAGGTATTGTTCTCGGTATACTCTTTCTTCTTGGAGTTACTGTCGCTGACAGGGCCCGGGAGAGCAAAACCGATAGATACAAAGGGGTAATGAAGTGATTCTTTGTTCCACAGACTCAATTCCTGGAAAAAAAGTCGTAAAAGTACTTGGCCTTGTCCGGGGCAATACAATTAGAGCACGCCATATGGGCCGCGACATCATGGCGGCATTCAAACACATGGCTGGCGGAGAAATTTCAGACTATACAAAAATGATGGCGGAAACTCGGGAGCAGGCTCTCGATCGGCTTTCCGAAGATGCCGAAGCTCTTGGCGGTAACGCTATTGTTGGGCTTCGATTTACCACCACCAGCATGATGCAGGGGGCCGCGGAGTTCCTGGTATACGGAACGGCGGTTATTGTCGAGGATGAGGTATAATCCGGGGTTATCCACAACCTATGCACACCGGTCTGTATAGAATTTCATACTCCCGGTGTGAGG
>JABGPX010000754.1 GCA_018644745.1 Spirochaetales bacterium | reverse complement strand
CGTACTGCAGGAACGATTGAATTCGCCGCGCGTGATGGGTCGCTGTAATAAGCCCTGCTGCGTTCTCTGGTTGGGTAGAAGGCGGGCCAATCATGGACAGGATATATCGACATCATCTTGTCCCAGCCGTCCACAAGCTCTCGATCTTTGTAGAGCAACTCTTCTAAGAGACGAGGAGTGAAATCCTGTATTCGAGATTGAAGGACTAATTCCGCATTCTTTCCGATGATATCAAGCGGATCGAACTGGATGCAGCCCACTTTACTCAGGAAATCAAGGATTCCAACTTTTCCTTTGAGCGACCTGGCGGGAAATAGTCCCTGGTGGATAAGGAGAAAACGTCGAGCTGTTTTTTGGTCAATATGAAGTGGCTTGTTCATCCTTCACCGAGTTCTACCAAATCTTTCTGATAAATGCCAAGGTTTTATTTTCATAGAAGATTCTCCCATCTCTTTTAATGATCGATCTTACCCCTTGATGCTTTCAGGCGGCTCCTCTTTATCTTTGCGTTCCGTCTTTTCTCACGGGAGGCACGGGTAGGTTTTGTGTGTTTTCGTTTCTTGTCTTTTTTTAACGTGGTGAGAATGAGATTTCTCATTCTTTCAATGGCCTCTGAGCGATTCTGTTCCTGGGTTCGGTGAGACTGGGCTTTTATAACCAATATCCCGTCTTTGCTGACTCTCCGATCTTTTAGGGACAACAGCCGCGCCTTCACCTGCTCGGGCAGAGATGACGCGGTGATGTCGAATCGTAAGTGGATCGCGGTAGAAACCTTGTTAACATTCTGCCCTCCCGCGCCTTGGGACCGAATTGCTGTCATTTCTATACTGGATTCCGGAAGTTGAATTTCCTCGTTAATAACAATCATGATATTATAACGCGCCCCAAAGCGTCGGATTTTTTTTCTACTGCCCAAGCAGCCCTTTCAGTTTCTCGAGAAGATCTTTGAAATTGTCCATCGCCGATTGCACAGGTTCGGGCTTGCTCATATCCACTCCCGCGAGTTTCAGGCTTTCGAGAGGGAAACGCGAACCGCCGGATTTTAAGAAGTTGAGGTACGCGTCGGTTTCTGTCTTTCCGCCGTTTAGTACTCCTCTTGCGAGGGCGATGCTGGCGGCAAGACCTGTGGAATACTTGTAGACATAAAATGCCCGGTAGAAATGAGGGATTCGTAAACCTTCAAGATCGCTCTCTTCGAGTAGGCCTACTTTGTCCCCGAAGAACTCTTCTAGAAGTTTTCGATAGGCTCCGCGCAGAGAATCTACCGTTAGCGGTGTTCCCGCCTCGAGCATGGCGTGTGTATCATGTTCGAATTGGGCAAACATGGTCTGCCTGAAAATTGTGGCGACTACATCGTCGAGCTGTTTCCCGATGAGATATGCAACCATATTGTCGTCTTCAGCTTTGGCCATCATATATTTTGCTAAAAGCTGTTCGTTGAAGGTGGAAGCAACCTCAGCTTCAAATATTGTATAGTTATAGTATTGGAAGGGATTGCTCTTCGAGCTGTACCATGAATGCATCGAATGGCCGCCCTCGTGGGCAAGGGTAAATACATCCCGAAGTACATCTTCCTTGAAGTTGATGAGAATATGAGGATCACCAATATATGATCCCGCAGAAAACGCACCCGAACGCTTGCCTTTATTCTCATAGCGATCCACCCATGAGCCGAGGAGCCCTGCTCGCAGGATTGAGTTATACTCTTCACCAAGTGGTTTGAGACCCTCACCGATTACGTCTACCGCATCTTCGTAAGTGTGTTTTACCTGAATGTCGGTGATGAAAGGTACATACACGTCGTAGTGCATGAGCTTGTCGAGGCCAAGTGCCTTTCGTTTTATTTCATAATATTCATGGAGAGAAGGAAGGTTTGCTCTTATGGTAGCCAGCAGGTTGTCGTACACATCTGCAGGAACGTCATCGGGAAATAGCGCAGCTCCGCGTGATGAGGGGTAGTTTCGGATTTGAGAGCGGTATTTATCGAGTTGAACGCTTCCAGAATAAAGCGTCGCAAGAGTGTTTTTATGGCCCTCGAAGTTCTTATAGAATTGGGTATAAACAGTTTTTCTGAGTTCTCTATCCGGATTGATCATGAAAGCACCCCAGGTCGACTGGGTAAGAGGCCGAACTCCTTCGTCTGTTTCGACCTCTCCAAACTCCATGTCTACATCGGTGAGAGCTCCGAAAGCTTTCTGGGCCGTCTGATTGGTTTCGCTTTGCATAGCAAGGAGACGCTCTTCATTCTCGGAGAGCACGTGAGGCTTGAACCTGAGAATTTTTTTTAGAGGGATGAGAAACTCCTGGAGTTCCGGTGCTTCAAGGAAAGTGTTCATTACCTCATCAGAGATTGCCTGGATCTCAGGAGTCTGGTAGCTCGCCTGAGCCTGCGCCTTTGTCGCCACTGCCATATATCTGGAATACCGTTCCTGGTTTTCATTGGCTCCAGCGTCTTCTGAAAAGCGGAGCATCGCATAGTAGCCAAGCCGTTCCTCTAGCTTTTCAATATCGTTCATAAAGTCGAGTACTTCGCGCAGTTTTACGGCGGAGTCTCCAAGAGTACCTTTGAAAGCCTCTATTTTCGGCAAACCCTCGGTCAGCTCTTCTAACCCTTTGTCCCACGCGGAGTCGTCGGCAAATAGTTTTCCCAAATCCCATTTATGTTCCGCTGGTATGTCTTTCCGCTCTGGTACTGTAAAATTCTTTTCTTCAGCCATGATTACTCCTGTTGATAAGTATAGAAAAGCTAACGAAAGCGCGGCTTGTGGTCAACAACTCGTCGCCGTCACCTACTAGATTGAATCTATAAGCCGGACAAGAGATACCGCCGCTTTGCCGCGATGAGAGATTCTATTCTTCTCCGCTGGCTCTAGTTGAGCAACCGTTTTCCCATAATCGGGCAAAAAGAAGAGAGGATCGTACCCGAACCCCTCTTGCCCTTGAGAGGAGAGAGTTATTTCGCCGTGAAAAGTTTCCTGCACCGCGAAAAAACGATGTTCGGTGACTAGAAAGATCATGCAGCAGACAAAAAAAGCGCTCCTGTCGGTTACGTCCTTCATCTTTTCAAGCAAATAGTCATTTCTGTCTTTGTCCGATAGTACATGCGGAGAGTGATCCGATCCGTATCGCGCGGAATAAATCCCCGGTTCGCCATTCAGCGATGGAACACAGAGACCGGAATCATCAGCGATTACCCGCTGCCTAACTAAATTATGAAGGTGCCGAGCTTTGCCCAAAGCATTCTCCATAAAGGTTTTGCCGGTTTCATCGAATTCAAAGAAAATATCTTTTTCTGCCGGCAGCACTATTTTATGACCGGTCAGGATTTCCGCAATTTCTTTCTTTTTATGCTCGTTTCCTGAAGCAAGATAGATTGTCATCCGGCTACTATACTACAGGGCTCCTCTATTTACCGCTGCTTTAATCTGCGGCACATACAAAAAATCAGTTAAGCTCAGCGTCTCTGAACGCTTCCTTTAAATAGTGGAGCCCGGAGTCGATGGAACCTTTGGGTACTCCCATCACCATACCGATATCTTTGTGGGTTGGAACAAGAACTGTCTGTTTTATATCCCTTGTCAATCTCTTATATTTCTGCTGAGCCATCGAGAGCTCGGCCTCATATCTATGGAGTCTGCCGGTATCCTCCTCAGAGGCAATCGCAGAGCGGAGCCGATGTATTTTGAAGTGGAAATTATTTCTTTTCAGTACGAGGGCATCTTTACGCTCCTTTCTTTTTCCCATCAACTGCCGCAGCTCAGTCGCGTAACCCAACAACCTGGTTACGTCGTGGCCGGTGAGTTTCGCTGTGTGTCGGATCATTGAATCATCTACAACAATAGCGTTTCTGAGAACAAGATAGATAAGCCGCTTCGCACACGCCCGGTCGCCAATTTTACCATTGCTGCATATCTTTAAGGCCTTCGCTGCCGCGCCGGTATATGAGCGCTCGAGTTCCGATACTGTGGGTATAACCGCCGCCGGTTCATATCC
>JABGPX010000341.1 GCA_018644745.1 Spirochaetales bacterium | reverse complement strand
TATTGGTTTGATAACTCACGTTCCGCATTTTCTTTTCCCACCAGGAGAGAGAGTACTTTGCGGGCGGTCCGCCCGCCTTCAACAGCCCGCATGAACTGGGAGGAAAGTGAAGCGAGACCGGCCTGAGCCTCGAGAACATTCTGCCGGGTAACCACACCCTCAGTGAATGCCTGTTCACGATCTGCTACTATCGCGGCGGCGGTATTTTCTGCTTTTTTCAGCATATCGGTGGTTTCATCGGCAAACACAACACCGAAATACGCCCGCCTGAGGTCTCTCTGTATTCTTGTATCGGTGGTCTCGTATTCGGTTTCGCTGACTCTCAATTCCAGTTCCGCTGCCTGCACCGCGTTGGCGAGTTTACCAAAGGTAAATACTGGTTGAGAAAGGGTGGTCGTTATTCTGAAGTAAGTATTCTCGGCGTCCTCCATAAGGACGTAGTCCTGATCAGGAAGAGCAATGGGAGCTTCCGACTGGGGAGTGGGCGCGTAACCAAAGGCGCCTTTCTCAATCTTGAATCCTTCCATTGGATTAGTCATATAACTGCCGGAGCCCTGGATCTTAACTTGAGGCCCTCTGCCGGCCTTCGCCTCTCGGATACCCGCCGCCGCCTTGGCAATTTCAAGATTCTCGATGCTGAGCTCCCGTGAGTTTTCCCTCGCCAAACCGGATGCCTCGGTCATGCTCAAAGGCGGTTTGTCCTGCGCGGCAGCGGGAAAAAGCAGCGCGGCGAATAACGCGAGTACGAAAATACTTTTCATTACTACAGAGTTGTCTCAATTACCGCGTCGGGAAGATAGTTGGGATTGATCCATGACTTCAGCGCGAAGTCCGCGGAGTCGAACAGCGCGTCATCTCCGCCGTCTATATCCAGGCTGTCCTCCGGCAGGGCGGGATCATTAAACGGCGCGGCAAACTGTATCTGAACATAAAGGCCATCCTCGCCCTCGGGTATAGAGAGATCCTCTACCGCGGTCGAAACTGATCCGTCAAAGTTCCGGGGGTTGTCGTCAGTCCATTGCACAAAGAAGGCGAATCCTCCAGTCACGTCGGTTTGATCAAACAAGGTATGCAAGGTTATTCCATCCTGATCCATAAAGGTGAGAGTTACTTCTACCCCCTGTTCAGGGATCTCCTGTACCTCGGTGCTGGATATATACCGATTGATGCATTGTCCCTGGATATTCGCGGTAAACTCGGTACGGGGCTGCCGAATAACCACAATGTCGGTTGTAAACTCTGCGTTCTGATCGGAGGCAAGCAGGGTTGTGAGCATTGTGGCGGAATCATAATCCTGGTCATCTACTATCAGAGTTACGCTTTCGGTGTCCGCCGCGGCGCTGTCCGGGGCCTCATCTCGCCAGGTAATATTCGTAAAACGGTATGTGCCGACTGCGCCGTCGATGGTCCCGGTAGTGGTGATATAATCCTCAGCGTCATCGGTAGTGGATGCCAGATCGAGAACAACCCGTACGCCGTTTACGCCTTCTCCCCCAACATCAATTATGCGGCCGGTAAGCTCGGGAATACTGAAGGTCGCCCTTTCCAGCTGAATATCCGGAATGACATTCAGCGTGGCAGAGAGCAGCCCCTGCACGTGAATTATCGCATCAGCGTAATCTCCATGGCTGATACCAAGCCAAACCGACCCCGTATCGCCCTCCTCACCGAAGGCGGGAAACCAGTTTCTCCAGATAATCTTGTGGTTGAAATATCCGGCATTGCCTCCGCTGGACATGGAGGCGGTCTCTACAATGAAGCCCTCGTCGCCGGCGGTGTCGGGTTCCTCTGAATAGATATGTACCACTGCGCCGTCTACCCCGGCGCCGCTCTCCGAATCATTTATATATCCGGCTATTTCCGCGGTGTAGTCCCCGCCGCATCCTGTGACCAAAACTGTGCCGATCAGCACGGCTGCTTTAACGAAGGACTTGAGCATGCTGGTTTTCATTTTTTTTTCTCCTTAGCCGCGATTCCACAATCCAGTAGAGCACGGGTATCAAGACCAGGGTTACCATGGTCGATGTAGTGAGGCCGCCGACAATCGCGCGGCCCATGGGAGCACGCAGCTCGGACCCCTGACCGATACCAAGGCTCATGGGTAGCAGTCCGAATATAGTTGTCAGCGATGTCATGAGGATGGGCTTCAGCCTTGTTTTTCCTCCCTTGACAATTGCCTCACGCAACGGCACGCCCCGGGAGCGAAGCAGATTAATATAGTCGATAAGAACAATCGCGTTGTTCACGACTATTCCAACGAGGAGAATAGCTCCCACAAAGGCAAGGAGGCTGAATGTCGTGTTGGTAATAAGCAGCGCCACGACCAGGCCGATGATAGCAAACGGCACACTGAACATGACGATAAAGGGATGAAGAAGACTCTCGAACTGAGACGCCATGACCATATAAACCAGGGCGACCGCAAAGAGCAGCGCAAGAAACAGACTCTCGTATGATGAGTTCATCTCTTCGCTCGTGCCTGCATAAGCCATGTCGATTCCAAGAGGCGGCGGGCCGGCGGCATCGATACCCGCCCTCACATCAGCCATAACCCGATTGAGCGCCCGTTCACCGGTAAGGCCGGCGGTGACGGTGATAACTCTGGTTCTGCCCTTCCTCGACACCGACATTGGCCCGGTGCCCTCTTCTATATCAACAAGATTTTCCAGAGGAATTCGGGTACCGGCCTGGTTCACAAAATAAAGAGATGAAAACCGCTCCGGTACTCGGTCCTCTTCACGAAGTAGGAGCACGACATCATAGCTCTCTTCTTCCTCGGTGTATCTGGTTACTGTATATCCCTTGTATGCCGCCCGCACTGTTGCGGCGATCTCAAAAGGGCTCAAGCCGAGACTCAAGGCCTCCCGCCTCTTTATTCTGAATTGAAGTTCCGGTTTTCCGGTATTGTGAGAAACCTTTTCGTTTCTGGTACCATCGACAGTTTTAAAAACGGCTTCGATTCGCTTTGCATACACATACAACTCATCGAGATCGTCACCTCGAAGCTCAACCGCCACGGGATCAGACTCACCGGTAGCTGAAGATGCCAGAGAAGCGATACCCTCAACATTCATCGTGTATTTGATATCGAGGAGCTTTTTTCCCATCTCCTCATCGAGATTCCTCATCAATTCCCATATACTCGCGTCTCTCTCGTCCTTGTTAAGGAGCATGACATGAACAGTGGCGAGATGGCTCCCGACATTTCCTGCGTCTATCATATTGCCGCCTCTGCCGACTTGAGATGAGATGTGGCTCAGGTTGTCGCCAAAAGTTTCAATAATTAGGTTCTCAACTTCAATCACCTTGGAAGTAGTGGATTGAAAAGACGCACCAGTTCTTGTTTCCATATAGATTGAAAACTCACCTTCATCGCTCTCGGGGAGAAACTCCATGCCAAGAAGCAGGACTGATCCGACGCTCAGAGCCAGCAGAACTACCGCGGAGACAATAACGGTAACACCGTGGTTTATGGCCCAGCTCACGATCTTCTCATATCGATCGTCCAGACGCAGCAGCATGCGCTGGATGAGGCCGGTTATCCCGTCAATAGCTTTATTTCCGGAGTGGACCGCCACATCCGCGAGAGAAAGATCATAATCCGCGCCGCTGCGATCAATATGACTCACAGACTCAGGATCTATCTTCAGGAACTTAGCGCAAAGCAGCGGTACCAGAGTTAGCGCAACACCCAGAGAAACTATGAGAGCAAAGGATATAGTCATCGACAGATCATCAAAAATTAGACCTGCCATCCCTTCCACGAATAGCATCGGGACAAAAACCGCGACAGTGGTTAGAGTAGAGGCAATAATCGGTTTCGCTACTTCTGCCGTGCCTTCCCGGGCCGCATCCGCGGGGCTGTGGCCTGCGAGCTGCTTTCGGTATGCCGATTCGAGTACAACGATTGAGTTATCCACAAACATGCCGATCCCAAGGGTAATACCCATAAGAGATATCATGTTCATAGATAAGCCGCCGAAATCCATCAGGGA
>JABGPX010000712.1 GCA_018644745.1 Spirochaetales bacterium | reverse complement strand
GCGGATTCCCCTTGGAACGCTATGCGTAATTACCGGTGTATCCGGGTCAGGGAAATCCACATTACTGTCCGACATCCTTCACCCGGCTCTGGTAAACCGGCTCAGCCGTTCACAGGCAAAGGAAGGTGCTTTCACGAGCGTCGAGGGATGCGAACATTTGGATAAGGTCATCAACATCGATCAAAGCCCAATCGGCAGGACGCCGAGATCCAACCCGGCCACTTACGTCGGGCTTTTCACGGAAATTCGAAAGCTGTTTTCCATGGTGCCCGACGCAAGAGCGCGAGGATATAAGCCGGGACGTTTCTCTTTCAATGTAAAGGCCGGCCGCTGTCTAAATTGCCGCGGAGATGGAACAATTCGTATAGAAATGCATTTTCTCTCGGATGTTTATATCACCTGTGACGTCTGCAAGGGAAAACGCTACAACCGGGAGACCCTCGAGATCTACTTCAAAGGTAAAAACATTCATGAGATCTTGGAAATGACCGTCGAAGAGGCCCTCGGTTTTTTTGAGGCCATTCCAGTAGCAAGTCGTATACTTCAAACTTTAAATGACGTGGGTCTTGGATATATAACTCTTGGGCAGTCAGCGCTCACCTTATCCGGGGGTGAGGCGCAGAGAGTAAAACTCGCTCAGGAATTAGCCAGGCCAGGGACCGGCCGAACAATATATATCCTTGATGAGCCAACCACCGGACTGCACTTCGCCGATGTAAAGAAACTCATCGAACTACTCCAGATGCTCGTTGACAAGGGCAATACGGTCGTACTCATCGAACACAATCTCGATGTAATAAAGCAGGCGGATTATATTATTGACCTTGGCCCGGAGGGTGGCGACAGGGGAGGACAGGTAATAGCCAAGGGTACCCCTGAGCACCTTCTGAAAAATCAGAAATCCTATACATCAGAGTTCTTGAGAAAATCGCTTACTTGAGGGCGTCTCTATTTACTGCTACTTTGACATCGAACACATACGAAAAACTCCGATTTTGAAAAGGATTACAGTAGTGGGCTTAGCAGATTGTGGGCTTTTCGATGTGCCTAAAATCGATGTTACAGCTGCTCTCGAGAAGTGATATCATCTTCCAGATATAACGCTCGCGCCACGGGAGGCAGCATGGGAAAGACCACGCGAATTGCAGCGATTGGGCCAAGACCTCTGGAATTATCACAGGATACTGACCCCAAGGCCATCGTGGACATAATGATCAAGCATTGGCAGGATAGGTTTGCACAGGTTCTGCCAGATAGGCCGGATCTGATAGTAGTGCCGGAAGCATGTGACCGCCCCGGCGGTTTTTCGATAGAAAAGCGGCTCGCGTACTATGATGTGCGGGGACGACAGGTTCGTGATTTCTTCGCTTCAGTCGCCAAGTCGCAGCGGTGTAACATAATATATTCGGGAGCCCGTAGACTCGATGACGGCACTTGGAGAAACTCGAGCGAAATTCTCGGCAGAGACGGCAAAACCGTGGGCATGTACAACAAGAATCACATAATGGTTGAAGAGACCACCCTGGGGGGAATCCTTGCCGGAAGCGACATGCCTGTCTTTGAATGTGATTTTGGACGGACCTCTTGCGCCATCTGTTTTGATCTCAATTTCGAAGAAGCGCGGAACAAAACCGCGGCGGGAAATCCTCAACTCATAGCATTCTCCTCGATGTATCACGGCGGTCTCGCGCAGCAGATCTGGGCCTATTTTTGCCGTAGTTATTTCATCGGCGCTATCGCCGGTCCGCCGAGCCAGATACGAAATCCTTTCGGCGAAGTAATAGCTTCCAGCACCAACTATAATGATTTCGTAACCGCGGAAATAAATCTCGATTACTGCCTTGCACATCTCGACTATAACCATGAGAAGTTCACCGCAATGAAAGCCGCGTACGGGCCGGAGGTAGACATATATGATCCGGGATTTATCGGCTCTGTTCTCATAACCAGCAAGCATCCGGAGAAAAGCGCCCTCGAGATGATTCAGGAATTTGAGATTGAGCTGCTTGAGGACTATATGGATCGAGCACTCGCCCATCGCCGGGAAAATATGGAGCCGACCTCAAGTCTTATGCATCATTAAGAGCAGCCGGCTACTCTGCAGAATCCGCCGCGATAAATCCGATCCTTGCTTGTTTCATGCTATTCTACCAGCCGATCTTTTATAAATTCACCATAATTCAAACGATTTGACGAGTTTGGTAGCTTCGCCCACTCATCAATCTTTTTATCAAGCTGCATGGCGCGCACCATCTTCTTCCTGTAGAGTTCTCCCAACCGGTCCCAACGGCTTTCGAGATGCTGCTGCAGATGTATAAGGTCCTCCGGTGGTTCGCCGGGAGCGAGGACAAACCCGATTGTCTCAAAAAGAAGCAGCTCCGGGATCGAAACAAAACCATTTCTAACCTGATCAATCTCCGCTATGTTAAATGTTTCATACGACGGTCCTTTCAGACGCCAGCACCGTAATTCATCGGGGATACCAAATACTTCAGTATTCAGCTGTACGTTCGCGCTGACTGCCGGATTAGCATCATGATAAGGACCGCCGGCGTTAGACAGTATCAGCAGATAATAAGGATCATCGGTGACAAAAAGAGTGTACCAAACCTCACGATTGTCAATCTCCAAAATCCCGGGATGCAGGTAAGTATAGACACGTGCTCTTTCGATAGGAAAGGATCGCCACATCTGCCAGAGAGGAAGCAATTCCTTGTGATGGGCGGGATCAAAGCTCGCGAGTACTGAGGTTCCGAGAACACCAAGTCCGGTGTGCGGGGTCATGCCTTCTCTCACCAGTTGAGGGATAGTCCAGGCCGATCGGAAAACTTCCTGCTTTCTGCGATGCATAGCCCACAGCGTCGGAGCTGTACCAATCTGCTGTCCGATCTCCCTTGGATTCAGCTCTCTCTGCGCTTCCCCTGTCAGGCATGCATCGAATCCTTCAACAAAGTCACTTGATACAAGCAGACCACCGCCGTGACCGATCATGAGCGCGCTATCGCCAAGTTCCTTACGCCAACCTCTCAGCATCCGCCAATAGTCATAGAAATTGAAAATGCCCTGCTGGTGATCGTGAGTCGGATCACTGCAGAGCCCCGCGACCGGCCAGGCAAAATCAACATAAATGCCGTCAAAATCATAGGTCGTAAAGCATTTTAGAACGCTCTGGTATATAAACTCATATGCGTCCGGACAGCGGATACATAACTCATCGCAATCGTAGTTATCATCTTCCTCATAAAAAACGATCTGAGTATCTTTCAAGCTGTGCCATATACGCAGGTTCTCAGTTCTGGAGCCCTTGTATTCATCATGATAGGGAGCATTTATCGATACCAACTGAGGTACGCAGTAGAAAAGCACTTTCATACCAAGCCCGTGGGACCGATTTACAACTCTTTTCATCTCATTTGCATCGGCCGGATCTGACCCGGTGATATGAGTAAAAACCGGCATATGGAGGATGAAAATCGAACAGCCGTACTCAGCCATCTCGTCAATCAGATCATCAGCTGGATAACGAGGAAATCGGCCGTACCAATGATAGATTCTCTGGCCGCGAACAGGATTAATGTCATTCGCGATGGTAGTGACAGTCAGAGCCCAGCGGTTCTCATACCGGTATCCTTTAGGCAACGGATTCAACCGCGGATCGCTCAAGTTCCATCTGAGCACCCGAGCTTGCTCCTCGTCAATTATTTCTTTTGACTGCGGCCTCCCCTGCATACCGCGAGCCACCTGCTCCATGAGAAGATTTACACTGCCGGTGATCGGTCGGAAGTCTGTGCTGAAATCTACGCCGAACGCTCGAAACGATCTCCGGTCTCCGGGATCATTCACTAAGTTTACCGTCGTGTAGCTATGAGTAAACACAGGATGCTCAGCAAGCGGGATATCAACGCTCAAAGGCTGCGGAAAGGCTTGGGTTTTGCAGGCCTCTATTTCGATCGAGCATACTAGGTATCCTGATGGATATATCTCATATCGAGTTTG
>JABGPX010000752.1 GCA_018644745.1 Spirochaetales bacterium | reverse complement strand
AGTCCACCGGTTTTCCGTCTTCCGTCGGGTAAGTTCCTTTTTTGTCTTTTCAATATCCAGACGCCGCTTGTCGACCGTCAGCAGATGCGATCGGTAATCACGATCCCAAATCTCACGGCTGGTCATAGTAAAATCTATGTGCTCAGGAGTGCCTGATTTATGCTTCCAGTTCTTTAATGCCGCCCCAGCACCGTTGCGCTTCACGATCCACTCATCGGTTTCTTCGAGTACTTCGGAGTAGCCTTGCTTTGGAAAAAGGTCAAACCATCCGCCGCAGCCGGCTAAATCAAAGTCGAAGTAATCAACCGGAGAGAGAGGCTCTCCATCGTCGGTTTTTGGATACCCCACTTCTTCCGCCCATTTCACCAAGGTGTCATCCCACGGGTAATCGTTGAGTCCGAGCCGCTCAACCGGCTTGTTTCTCAACAAACCGTCTATAATTTCATGTGATGTCTGCATGGCATTCTCCCGTTTTACTTCTGAATCAATTAAAACGATTATAGAAACCTTCATATCATCAAGAAGATCATCAGACAAGTACTTTCGATAGATAATAGAGAAATGAGGGCTGGTATTTCTACGAGGATATCGCTATCGTGGACCTGAATCTGTCACTTAGAAATTAATCTGATGTGTCTAATTACTTCGACGACTTATATACTAAAACAAGGAGACTATCATGAGATTAGGCGGTCCAATTTTTCAGGAAACAAAAAGCATCAGGGAACTCGTTACATTACACAAACAGCTTGGGTTCGGAGCGGCGTTTACCACCTGGATCGAAGATAAAGGTGCCAGAGAGGAGTTTGTAACCGCATTCCGGGAAGCTGATATTTGGCTCGCCGAACTCGGTGCGTACTGCATCAATATTCTCGATACAGACCCTGCGATGAAACAGAATAACATCGATCTCATATGCAAAAGACTGGAACAGGCCGATGAAATGGGTGTTCGCTGCTGTGTTATACACGGTGGATCTTATGAAACAGATGGCTGGGGCACGGCCAACCCGAAAAATCTCTCCGACGAGGCATTTGATGAGACCGTGAAAACCATCGCGACCATACTCGATCGAGTGAAACCGCAAACTACAAAACTTGTTCTGGAGACCGAATCTTACCTGTTTCCCGACAGTCCTGAGTCATATAAGCAAATTTTAGATGCGGTTGATGATGCGCGTCTGGCGGTTCATCTTGATCCGATAAATATTACGTGCAGTCCCCGACGAGTGTACTTTAATGATGATTTCTTAAGAGAATGTTTTACGGTATTGGGACCCAAAATTGTCAGCTGCCATGCGAAAGACTTCAATATGGAGCCCAGTTGGACCACCGTGAAAATCGATGAGACCTTTGTCGGCGATGGTGTATTAAACTATCAAATATATCTGAGCGAAATAAATAAGCTATCCAACACCCCAACCCTGATGATCGAGCACTTGACCGAAAATCAGCTGGTAAAGGGGCTTGATTATCTTTTCGGTGAAGCAGAAAGGGCCGGGATAGAATTTGAAGGCTCCGGCGAGCGGATTGCTTTTGAAGCCAGTGAAGGCGGCGACACGTATTTTGCCCCCCATTTATAAGCATAATTTTTTTAAGGAGTGAATCATGCAGAATTTAAAGATAGCAATTATCGGCTGCGGGCCCAGAGCCTCGAGGCATGTTAGTGTTTACGCAAATATCGACAATACGCAAATCGTTGCTTGTTCTGACGTTGTAGAACAATCCGCAAGGGATTTTGCGGAGGCATACGGGTGTAAAGCCTACACCGACCCCGAAGAAATGATTACAAGTGAAAAACCCGACATCGTTCATATTGTTACACCATCTTTTAGCCATGCTGAGATGATTGAATTGGTCTGCCGATTGAACGTTCCCGCCTGTCAGTGTGAAAAACCTCTTTGCGTCGGGGTAAAAGATTACAATAGAATCAAAAAAGCCGTCGCAAATACGACGACTAAGATAATAGTCAATCATCAATTCAGATATCACCGCGATTTGATACGATGCGCAGAAGCCGTGGCGTCAGGCAAACTAGGGAAAATCAGATACTGCGAATTTTCCTGCGGTATGTCGATGAACCAGCAGGGCACTCACATTCTTGATTATGTCACCAAGCTCATGGGCGATCCTCAGATAGTATCGGTATACGGAACGGCGGGTCCGCCGGATCCTGAAGAACCCCGACATCCCGCTCCCCGGGGAACCGTAGCGCAGGTAAAATTCGACAACGGAGTGTACGGCACCTGGGTAACCGGGGAATCCGCGCCCATTGTGGCCGACGACGGTACGAGTTTCAAACACTGCCGGGAAGCAGTTTACTGTGAAAAAGGCTGGGTCACCTATGAAGAATTTGGTGAATGGCGGATAGTGTCACCAGATGGCGAGGAGCGAGGAGTTATTGAATTCACCTCGGGCGGCGGCGACGCGGAAATTCAAATGAGCGAGTCAATAACAGAGTGGGACATTGAAAATGACGCGGCCCAGGAAAAACTCACCCGTTCGCTGATCGATTGGCTATTGGATGACAATGCGATATCGCCATCGAACATAGAGCATGCGCTCATAGAATGGAATGCGGTGCTTGCTCTTTACCACTCCTCTTTAACGGGAGAGATCGTGCAGATACCCTTCGATCCTCCGGAAGACCTATTCGAGAAAATGGATCTGATGAAATATGTGGATCCGAACTACAAGGAATATGTAGAAAAGAACGTATTATAGGGGAGGAAATCCATGCAGATAACCGATCTGAAACCAGAACTGGAAAACTTGTATTGTACCTGCCTCGAGGAATGGTCCGATGAAATGCGGGAAGCAGGAGATCACAAGAAATGCTGGCTCGAAGGTGCGAGGACACAAGGGCTGAGAGTGAAACTCGCCCTCGATGACGACGGCAATGGCGCCGGAATGATTCAATACATGCCTATAGAACACACCCATGTTAAAGGTGAAAACCTATATTTCATCTATTGTATCTGGGTGCATGGATACAAAGAAGGTCAGGGCAACTATCAAAAGAAAGGCATCGGCACCAAGCTTCTAGAGGCCGCGGAACAAGATGCCCGCGAACTCGGAGCACGAGGGATCGCCGCGTGGGGAGTTTCACTGCCTTTTTATATGCGGGCATCATGGTACAAGAAGAAGGGCTATAAGGCCTGCAGCCGCGACGGCATTGCAGTTCTGCTCTGGAAGGCCTTTTGTGAAGACGCGAACGCCCCGGAATGGGTAAAACAGAAAAAAGAACCCGCATCCACGGACGGTCAGATTACAGTTCACTCGTTCAAAAACGGTTGGTGCCCGGCTCAAAACATCGCGTATGAACGAGCAAAAAGAGCCGCCGATGAAATAGGCGCACCGGTTGTGTTCAGGGAGTACCGTACCTCCGATCCAGAGGTATTTGAAGAATGGGGCATCGTAGACGCATTATACGTGAACTCGCGGAAAATTCGTTTGGGCCCGCCGCCGTCATATGAAAAAATCCGCTCCGCTATAGAAAAGGAAAAGAAACGCGCGCGGCTGTAGGCTCGTGTGCGGGAGCTTAGAACTCTAATACGGCGTCGATCATCGCATGGTATTTATCGCATGTAGGTTGGCTGATCTTCTCGATAATAGAACCGGTGGTGGTAATGAGCAGCCGATCCGGGCCTGCCTTTTTTAGGAGTTCGCGGGTTCTTTCGCGTATTACCAAAGGCGGGACAGAATCCGAGAAAATCTCCCGGCATTGAATATTGCCGGCCAGAACCAATTCGCCCCCTGCAATCTCCCGCGCCTCTTCTATTGTCAGGTCGCCGTCAGGAACGGTTTCCACCGGATCGGTCATATCCACACCCATTTCCACAAATCGTTTTAAAGCATGACGCAGGTTCCCGTGGCAATGGTACGCAACCTTTCTGCCGTGGCTTTTACACAGATCGATAAGGGGGGTGTCATATTCAACAATCAAATGATCAAAATCATCCGGTCCCATCAGCGGTGGAGTCGCGTGCTCTGCGCCGCCAAATCGGA
>JABGPX010000750.1 GCA_018644745.1 Spirochaetales bacterium | reverse complement strand
CCAGAAAAGCAAGGGATCTGACCCGACGAAAGAGCTTCCTCGAGAACTCCGCTCTTCCCGGTAAACTTGCAGATTGCAGCGAGAAGGATCCGGCGAAATGCGAAGTGTATATCGTCGAGGGCGACTCGGCGGGCGGAAGCGCCAAACAGGGCCGTGACCGGCAGTTCCAGGCGATCCTGGCTCTTTGGGGCAAGATGCTCAATGTGGAAAAGACCAGGGTCGACAAGGTGCTGGCAAACGAGAAGCTGTTGCCTATTATTGCTTCTCTCGGAACCGGCGCCGGAATCAATTTTGATATTGCAAAACTCCGCTATCACAAGGTTATCATCATGGCCGACGCGGATGTGGACGGATCCCATATACGTACACTGCTGCTCACCTTCTTTTTCAGATATATGTCTGAGCTGATCGAGCGGGGCCACGTGTATATCGCTATGCCCCCCCTCTACAAAGTAAGTCACGGAAAAAAAATTGCTTACGCATATGATGATGAAGAGCGGGATTCAATCCTCGATGGATATGGCGATGATCGTGAAAAAGCAAATATTCAGCGCTATAAGGGCCTCGGCGAGATGAATCCTGATCAGCTGTGGGATACAACCATGGATCCCGAACAGCGGAATATCACCCAGGTGCAGCTCGAGGACGCGGTAGGTGCCGATGAGATGTTCACGACACTCATGGGTGAGCATGTAGAACCCCGAAGGCGTTTCATTGAAGACAACGCCCTCTCGGTAACGGAACTGGACGTGTAATTCCGTATTTCGTAATTACCCCTCCCGGATCGACGGCGATTTGCCGGCAAGGAGATAAATTTGGCAACCGGTAAGACCATCCTCGTCGCTATAGAAGACGAGATAAAAGAATCATACCTCAAGTACGCGATGTCGGTAATCGTGAGCCGGGCTCTTCCTGACGCGCGGGACGGCCTGAAACCGGTTCACCGGAGAATCCTCTATGCGATGAGCGAGATGGGGCTTCGTGCTGATCGTCCGTATAAGAAAGCTGCCCGTATTGTCGGCGATGTTCTGGGAAAGTTTCACCCCCACGGTGACCTGTCAATTTATGACGCCCTTGTTCGACTGGCTCAAGATTTTTCTCTCCGTTATCCGGTGGTACAGGGACAGGGAAACTTCGGCTCTGTAGACGGCGATCCCCCTGCCGCGCAGAGGTATACCGAAGCGAGGATGACCCATATCGCCGAGGAGATGCTTCAGGATATTCGAAAGGAGACTGTAGATTTCGGCCCAAATTATGATGATTCCCTTACCGAGCCCCTGGTTCTTCCGGCGGCTTTTCCGTTTCTTCTCGCCAACGGAGGGAGCGGCATCGCGGTCGGAATGGCAACGAATATTCCCCCGCAGAACCTTCGGGAACTGGGAGCGGCAATCACCGCTACAATCGAGAATCCCGATATCACCATCGATGAATTGATTCAGCATGTACCGGGTCCGGATTTTCCTACCGGCGGTATTATTTACGGCAAGGCCGGCATAACTGATGCGTATAGAACCGGACGCGGCAAGGTCGTTGTCAGGGCACGCTGTGTTCTCGAAACCAGCAAGAAAGGCCGAGATATCATAATCGTTACCGAGATACCTTTCGCGGTTAACAAGAGCACCCTTATCATACGTATCGCCGACCTGGTCCGGGATAAAAAAATAGACGGTATCGCCGATCTCAATGATGAGTCGGATCGCGATGGGATGCGAATTGTCATTGAGCTGAAAAAGAGCGTATCGCCGAGAGTTGTGCTCAATCAACTCTATGCTCATACCCAGATGCAGTCGAACTTCAACGTGAACTTTCTGGCCCTCGTAGACCGACGGCCGAAGCTCATGACGTTAAAGGATGCGATTACCTGCTTTATTGCTCATCGTCAGGAAGTAGTTACGCGAAGGGCCCGGTATGACCTGAAAAAAGCCGAGGAACGGGCTCACATTCTCGAGGGACTCAAGATTGCACTCGAGAATATCGATGAGGTTGTGGAGATTATTAAAACCTCCAATAACGTAGATGCCGCGAGAACGCGCCTCATGAAGCGTTTTGAGCTCTCAGAGCGTCAGGCTCAAGCAATCCTCAGTATGCGCCTCCAGAACCTTACCAGCCTCGAGACAAAGAAGATATTAGATGAATTGAAAGAAATCATGGCCTTGATCACATATCTGAAGGATCTTCTATCGAGCGATGAAAAGATCCTCAATGTAGTGAAAGAGGAGACAGAGGAGATCGTTCGGAAATACGGCGACGACAGACGTACGCAGATCGTGCCTGATGAAATCGAGTCTATAAATGATGAGGATTTGATTGAGAAAGAAGACATGGTCGTGGTTATGTCAAATCGAGGATTTATCAAAAGAGTACCTGTAAGCGCGTACAGAAACCAGGGCCGGGGCGGCAAGGGTGCGTCTACCGCGTCGTTGAAGAATGACGACTTTGTAGAAAACCTGTTTGTGGCGTCCACTCACGATCACATAATGTTTATTACCAGCTTTGGGAAGGCTTACTGGATGAAAGTTCATGAAATTCCCGAGGCAAGCCGGACGGCGCGGGGTCAGCATATCAAGGCCGTACTCACTATTAACGCTGACGAGGATGTCACTACGGTTCTTCCTCTTAAAGAGTTCAGCGAGGATACCTATATCTTTATGGCTACAGCCCGAGGCGTAGTAAAGAAGGTAAACACTTCGTTTTTTTCTAATGCCAAAACCCGCGGCATAATAGCTCTGAACCTGGACACAGGCGATCACCTGATTAGCGCCCACCTGACCACCGGAGAGGATGAGATAGTTCTCGTTACCCGTCACGGTTATGCTCTGCGTTTTGGAGAAAATCAGGTCCGCGCAATGGGACGAGCGTCTCGCGGCGTTATGGGTATCCGCCTTTCGAACGAAGATGAGCTAACCGGCGCCTTGTGTATTCGAGAAGATGAGCAGATGCTGCTTCTGTCGGAATTCGGGCACGGAAAACGAATCGAATACTCCCACTTCAATCCTCACGGCCGCGGTACCCGCGGACAGATCGCATACAAGGTTTCGGAGAAATCCGGTGAGCTGGTGGGTGTTGTCGCGGTTACTGACAAAGATGAGCTGGTTTGTATTACCAGTCAGGGCAGCGCGGTTCGGCTGAAAGTTGATTCAATTCCGGCTATGGGCAAGTCCGCCGTCGGCGTTCGGATTGTGAATATCTCACGACCGGATTTTGTTGTTGGAATGGCCCGGGTTATACCAGAAGAGGAGTAACCTCTGTCAGGCATTACCAAATTGTTTCACGTGGAACATAATGCTCCAATCATAAAAAAACTCCTTTTGCAGCCACTGATATGTTTGCTACCGGTTGCCGCGCATGGAGCTTATCTGATCTATCCAGCCATTATTAAGGTAGTGCCGGGTGACTCTCTATTATCGCTTGAGCTTTCCGCCAAATTTCATCTTTTGTTTCTTGCGGAAGAAATGTGGCATATAGGTTGTTTTTCACGAGTGTTATGATTTCAGAAGGAGAGAAAAAGTTCTTATTGGTAAGGCTCATATATTCATCGATAAGGTCGATGCCGAATAAAGTCGGGTCATCGGTGTTTACAGTTACATATATTCCTTGATCAAAAAAAGCTCGGATTGGGTGTTCTTCAAGCACCTTTACGTATTTCTGAGTGAATAGATTGCTTGTCGGGCAGACTTCGAGCGGTATCTGTTTTTTTACCAGAAATTTGAGAAGCTTTTTGTCTTGGATTGAACTGATTCCATGGCCGATTCTCTCAGCGTTGAGCAGCTTTATTGCGTCCCAAACCGATTCGGGACCTACATCTTCACCGGCGTGCGCTACGACATGAAAGCCCTTTTCTTTTGCCAATGCAAAAACAGATTCATAGTCTTTTGCCGGTCCTGAAGCTTCCACTCCACCAAGGCCAATACCGATTATATGCTCAAAAGGATTGGCGATGGTCAGATTCAAATTGTTCATGGCATTGTCGAGGCCGAAGCTGCGGGACACATCGATAATGAACTTCAT
>JABGPX010000727.1 GCA_018644745.1 Spirochaetales bacterium | reverse complement strand
CCAGACCACTATCAATCTCAAAGCGCATAATAATGTATGTTCTCAAGCAAAAAAGTGCCTGCACACCATGCTAGTGGGAATATAATACTGAATCAAATCGATCTAAATCGGAAATATCTGTGGTGTATAAAAAGGCGGACTCTGACGGTGAGTTATGTCAAAAAGAGTATCCTTTCGAACAAAATGGAGACCCGAAGGCTACTAACCGTTATGATGAGTAATAAATATAGTATAAAAGTTAGTCAAAATGCCAATCAATAATGCACCGTTAGCAACCAGAAGTACTCGAATCCCGCTACGTCGATACACGAAGCTTCTCGGTGTATACCTGAAACACCAGTTTTCTCGAGTTGCGATTCTGGGAATGCTATTGATGCTCAGTATTGTATTGCAGCTCATAAATCCGCAGATATTACGCTACTTCATCGACGCGGCGAGAAAAAGCGCCGCGCTGAAAGACCTTTCATATGCAGCGATTCTATTCATCGGGCTGTCCTTGCTGAATCAAGGCCTGGTGGTTGCTATGACGATCATTGGGAATAATATTGCCTGGACTGCGACGAATGAGCTTCGTGCGGATGTCGCCGAGCACTGTCTCTCTCTGAAGATGTCGTTTCACAACGAGCACACACCTGGTGAGATGATCGAACGAATCGACGGCGATATCAATGCACTGGGTAATTTTTTCTCTCAATTCGCACTTCAGATTGTTGGTAATGCGGTGCTCGTGGTAGGGATTATTGCGGTAACATTCCGCGAAGAACCACGTGCCGGACTTGCGATGCTGGTGTTTACTCTGCTTGCCATCATCATCCTGATTCGCTTTCGAAGCTTCGCCACCCCGCATTGGAAAGCCACTCGACAGGCTAGCGCAGATTTTTATGGTTTTCTCGAAGAGCATCTATCTGGAACCGAAGATATTCAAGCTTGTAACGGAAAGGGATATGTACTTCGAAGATTCTTCACGTTAACTCAAGCGTGGCTCAAACGACAAGTGAGAAGCGCGTTGACAGTGAATTTAATGGTGAACACCTCGTGGTTGCTATTCGCCACGGGTGAAGCGTTGGCATTAGCAGTTGGTGCCTATCTGTTCAAAGGTGGTTCGATTACTATAGGAACTGTATATCTGGTCTTCCACTATATGTCGATACTCAACCGACCAATGCAGGCTATTACCGATCAGATGGAAGACATTCAACGTGCCGGAGCGAGTATTGAGCGCATTTTCGAGCTCAATAATGATCTTTCTGTAATACCGAATGACGGAACAGCTGTGATTTCGGAAGGCGCTGCATCAATAGGCTTTAAAAACGTAGAATTTGCATATGCAGAGGAAACCGTACTTCAAGATCTTTCATTTCAACTCGCCCCTGGAACCGTACTCGGACTTCTTGGTCGAACGGGCGCAGGAAAAACAACAATCTCGAAACTTTTATACCGATTATACGAGCCGCAAGTCGGCAGTATCTCTATCAATGACAACAAGACATCTGAGTATGAGCTGTCAGAGCTTAGGAAATCTATCGGGCTGGTAACCCAGAACGTGCATATCTTCGAAGGAACCGTTCGAGAAAACCTTACGTTTTTTGACTCATCTATCTCAAACTTTCGGATGTATGAAGCAATTCACGAACTCGGTCTTGAATCGTGGATGAAAAACCTACCCGAAGGCCTTGATACGAAATTAGAATCCGGTGGCGGAGGGCTTTCGGCGGGAGAGGCTCAGCTCCTGGCGTTCGCTCGAATACTCCTTTTACAAAACCCGCGTATCGTTGTACTGGACGAGGCATCGTCGTCGATCGATCCGGCGACTGAACGTCTACTCGTTGCGAGTGTACAACGACTTGTATCAAAAAGAACCGCGATAATCATCGCTCACAGACTCTCGACTGTTGCCCTTGCTGATGAAATCATGATTCTTGATGCGGGTCGTATTGCTGAGTACGGGCCTCGAATCGAATTAGAAAGGAATCCGGTATCGCTATTTTCCCAGTTACTCAAGAGCAATCTCGAAATGACCTCTGGGGAGCGTCCGTCATGAAGCGATCTACCGCGTATTGGTCGCTCTTTCGTTTCCGACCCGGGAATTTTTCACTCATGGTCTTGCTCCGGCTCCTGATATTCAGCGGATCGTTTCATGTGGTCGCGCTGATTACTCGGACGTTTTTCGACAACCTCACCGGCGAAACGGATCTCGTTTTTAGCCCATACGTACTCTGCGCATTTCTCATCGCAAACGCGTTCGTGCGAGCGGGAGCCATTTTCCTCGACATCCCGATCCATTTTCGTACGGTATTCGCTCTTGGCGCGCTGCTCCGGAGAAACGCGTTCGTCCATGTACTCGACCAGCCGGGAGCAAACGCCTTGCCGTCCTCGTCAGGAGAGGCTATCAGCCGATTTCGTGGCGATGCTGATGTGTTGGTGACTTTCATGACACAACTACCCTTTTTAGTCGCCAACCTGACATCAGCCCTTATAGCACTCATCGTGATGTTGAGTATCGATCCTGTAATCACCGCGCTTGTGCTCGTACCGGTTTTGGCAATAATCACGACAGTGCAGATGCTCAGGAACAGAGTGCAAATGTTTCGCAAGGCTAGCAGGGAGGCGGCCGGTTCGGTCACAGGATTTATCGGCGAGATGTTCAGTTTTGTTGAAGCGGTAAAGGTAGCGATTGCGGAAAAGAGGATGATTCGAAAGTTTCGTGTACTCAATCACACACGGCAAAAAGCAGCGGTTCGAGATCAGGTATTCTCGACAGGGCTTCAAGCGATATTTCATAATGTAGTGAATATCGGTACCGGTATCATACTCTTCACCGTTGCCAGGGCCATGAAATCTGGCGATTTCTCTGTAGGTGATTTCGCGCTGTTTATATATTACATCGGAATCTTAACCGGAACGGTCACCTCCGCAAGTGAAATCCTCATTCAGCACAAGCAGACCAAGGTATCACTCGATCGCCTCGGAAAGCTATATAGCACCGGAAGTGACGATCTGGTTAATGACAAGGATCTTGTCAAACATACGCCGGTACATCTGCATGGATCACTTCCTGATGTTCCGACTATTGAAAAACGCCCGGAGCATCGTCTCGAGGCGTTGGGATGCAGAAATATCTCTTACCGCTTTCCCGGTAGCAAGAACGGTATAATGGATATTAGCTTAACCATCCCTTGTCAAACTTTGACAGTAATAACAGGCCGTGTCGGTTCGGGTAAAACGACGCTGCTCCGCATCCTTCTTGGTTTGCTTCGCGCCGACTCGGGTGAGTTATTGTGGAATGGAAACACGATCGAAGATCCGGTTGCGTTCCTCGGGCCTCCCCGCACTGCCTATACGCCACAGAAACCGAGGCTCTTCAGCGATACGCTCAAGAATAATATACTTCTCGGTCTTCCGGACACAGGGACAATCCTAGCTGATATATTGAATCTGGCGGTAATGGAAGGCGATATTTCTGAACTTGAACACGGTGTCGATACGACTGTAGGCCCAAAAGGCGTAAAGCTGTCTGGCGGGCAGAAGCATCGGGCCGCCGCGGCGAGAATGCTAATGAGGGCTCCTGAGCTTTTGGTTTTTGATGATCTATCGAGTGCTCTTGATGTTCATACTGAACAACTTATGTGGTCGCGTCTACTAAAATCCGCGGATGCGACTTTCCTCGCCGTCTCTCACCGACCCTTCATGCTCCGGCAGGCTGATCAGATTATCGTATTAAAAGATGGGAAAATAGACGGTGCAGGAGAGTTCGATCGGCTTATTGCATCCAATCAGGAGCTGCAGAACTTGTGGGACGGCATTCTAGAAAAATAGCGGGTTGGTATTGTCTGTCTCGCCTTTAACCGGCCCAAGCTTCTTGATATTGGCTGTGGCAAGTACCATCTCTCGCGTGAGGTATATATACACGGCGCAGCTATGATATGAATATATGTGTCCTCAGAAACTGTTTTGATAGGATATAGGAAAATGCAAAATGATAAGTGAGATTGGTAACGACGATGAATTATTAGCTATCCTAGATAG
>JABGPX010000433.1 GCA_018644745.1 Spirochaetales bacterium | reverse complement strand
CCAAACAGCATTCCTTTTGAGACGTTGATAAGCATGCTCAGATGTCCTCGAAGAGAGTTTATAATGCTTGCAGCTTCAGTTTCCACCTCATGCATAACAGCATTCAACTTCCGGTTTCGCAGGGTGGATTTTATCATCTCATTGCGGATCCCCGACAACGCCAGGCCGTACTCTCCGGCGGGAGAAAGCTTTCTATCAAGTTCTCGGACCTCCGTGAGGCTATTCTTTATTCCGTCGTACGAATCGGTGAATTCTTCCCTGTTCTGTGATTTGTAGAACTCACCATCGACAATGAATATTTTCAAGACACGGTGCATCTCTTTGAGAAAAAGAGTCTCTACGAATGAAGCGATAAAAGCGAGACTCATCTCGAAACAAACACTCGCGTCCTCTTTCCGCGCACTCACCGAGTAATTCTCGAGCAGCGGCAGATCAGAAACCGCAAGCAGCTTACGGGCACCATCAACAAGTTTGATCTTCTTGTTGCCGTAGGTAAACATCTCCATCTTTTGTTCAAGTCTGTTTTCCCAAAACCTGCGATATAGAGCGAACCAGTCCTCCCCGCCACCAATTGGTTCCGGAGAATATGTCACCCGATCGGCACATAGCTTCAACAACTTGCGAAGCGGTACAGCTCTATTGAATTTTTTAACCTGACTCAGCCCATTAAATCCACGGTCCAGGGCCTTCAGAAGATTCTTCTTCGCCGCCTCGGTTTCCTCGTTCCCAATATCCGGATCGAACAAGAAAAGTGCTTTTAGGGCAGTTTCATCGGGCGGTCTTCCCTGCACCGCCATTACGTCACCTAATTCGAGGATTAGGTTTTTCAGTTCAGTGAGGGGTACCCACCTGTCCTCGCCTTCAGCAGAAAATGACGACAGGATGTTGGAGTACGGGAAGAAGACAAGCTCATTAAGAAAATAAAGCGATCGAACATGGCGGTACATCGCGGCTCGATCGGCTTCAGTTATCTCTTTTAGAGCCTCCTGAAGATCGCCGTCCATTTGCTTACGAATATCAAAATCAGTGCCGATCGAGTTCTCTTTTATATATCTTTCCGGATCAGTATTCTCGAGCAGCCGGTCCTGCAGCAGCGCGAGCTCAAATCCCGCGAGAAACGCAATAAAATCCCTTTTTTCCGGGCCGAACGCTCGGGCCAACGGGTCAGTAAATACAGACAGCGCATTTCGAAGCGCCTCGAGTTCACCTGCAAATACATAACCGACAGACATTTTACCCGCGTCAAGCAATCCAGGGAAATTATGCTCTATTTCATAACCGTGCTTCGAAAGCATCGTCTCCTCGAATACTTCCAGCACATCGCGCTGAGCAAAAAGAGACTTAATAAAAAGAATAAGCTTCTGAAAAATACCAAGCCGGCCGTGGAGTATTTCCAAGTTTACCGCTTCACCCTCTTCCGCCTCGGCGAAAAGAGGTTCTTCGTCGGTAGATTCCGCCGCTGAGATATTTTTAAGCATTTCTATTCGTTCGTCGCCGGACAAACCGGTCACAAGACTGTCAAAAGTAGAATTATGCGACATATAACAATTCTAGGATCTGGCAAGCAAAATGGTCAAGTGGGCGACTCAAGTTTTTTTTCTTGACTTGATGGGTGATAAAACGATATATGAATAATATGAGAACAACCTCATGCCAACGGGGTATTATTATTCTAATTATCGCGTCTTCGAACAAGCTCCCTTGGAGATGAGCCTGAGCACGCATTAAGCGAGCCGTTCTCCTCGAGGAGAACGGTTTTTTTTTAAGGCGGATTTAGCATATGACCGTATTGCGATTTTCGAACCAACTATGAGAGACGGAGAACAATCTCCGAGCGCATCGATGAGTATAGAACAGGAGAAAGTATGAAATCCATAAGTGTTTACGATACTACCCTTCGCGACGGGATGCAGGGAATTGAAGTCAATTACACCCTGGAGGATAAAATTCAAATCGCTCATAAGCTTGATGACATGCGCATCGATTATATCGAAGGCGGATTTCCCCTTTCCAATGAGAAGGAAGCTGCTTTCTTTGAACGGATGAAGGAAGAGCAGTTTACACACGCAAAAATCGCGGCCTTCGGTTCTACCCGCAGGCCGGGACAAACTGCCGCGAAAGACCCCCACATGGTCGCGCTTATCAACGCCGGTACCAAAGCCGTAACCGTGGTCGGCAAGACGTGGAAAGCTCACGTTGAGAAAGTTCTTCAAACGACCACGAAGGAAAATAAGGAGATGATTCGTGAATCCGTCGACTTCCTCAAGTCCAGCGATCGAGAGGTAGTTATGGATTTTGAGCACTTTTTCGACGGGTATAAAGATGACAGCGTCTATGCTGTAGAACTGCTTACGACAGCGTCTGAAGCCGGTGCCGATGTCTTGGTACTCTGCGACACAAATGGCGGAATACTTCCTCACGAAGTTACAGCGATAATAGAAGCTCTTCCCAAAGCCGAGCTTGCTCCGCTAGGCGTTCATTTCCATAACGACTGCGGCACCGCCGACGCCAATACTCTGGCAGGCGTCCTTGATGGGGCCGTTCATGTTCAAGGCACCGTTAACGGATGGGGAGAGCGCTGCGGCAACGCAAATATCTGTGTTTTTGTCCCGAATATCTGTTTAAAGACTGATTTCACGATGAATATCGGGAGCCACCTCGAGCATCTGACAAGCCTCGCCAGATTCGTCGCTGAAAAAGCAAATATCATACCTAATAAGCGCCAGCCTTACGTTGGCGAAGCCGCTTTCAGTCACAAAGGAGGGCAGCACGCGGATGTCATCAGCAAAGCCTCTGGACTCATGGAGCACATAGAAGGATCGGTAGTAGGCAACGAAAGGCGCATTATTCTTTCGGAATTAGCCGGAAAGTCGACTATTGTAAAAAAGATGTCCCGGTACGGCAGCTATGAGAAAAACTCGGAAACAATCAAGCAGCTCCTCGACATATTAAAAACCAAAGAAAAAGAGGGCTATGAATACGAAGCCGCAGAAGCGTCCTTCGATCTAATCATGAGAAAGTGCATCAACAAGTATGAAATATTAGCCGAATTGAACAATTATCATCTCGAATCGTATAAAACCGGTGATGTCAGCTCAAAAACGGTCGGTCGAATCTTTCTTTCATACCGAGGAATGCAAATAATGGGCGCCGGGGTTGCAATCGGACCGGTTGAAACTCTCGATTTAGCATTAAGAGACGCGCTTCTACCCTTCATGCCTTTTCTCAAAGACATTCATCTTATCGATTATAGAGTGCGGGTACTAAATCCTGAAGCAGCCGCTGCATCAAAGGTACGGGTATTTATTACGAGTACCGATCATGAGCGCAGTTGGGATACTGTCGGAGTTTCTGAAAACATAGTCGAGGCTTCCTGGGAAGCGTTAGTCGACAGCTTCGAATACTATTACAACAATTACATATTAGAGGATTCGGAATCGGTAAGCTACTGGGCGTAGAGCAAAAAGCTGCTGCAATCAAAAAATAATTTCTGTCCCTAGGAACAAACTCCAAGGTTCGGGTCATTACCTAAACCATAATTGTCTTATCAGATAAAGGGCGAACTTTAATCTCTTTTTTTAGCAGATAGCGTATTCCTTGAGTCGCTGCCCAGGCTGCAGATGTTGTTGTCGTATAAGGAACACGACGACGCACCGCCTCAATCCTAATCATCTCATCTCCTTTTTGAGAAAAGATGCCCAGAGGGGTATTTATCAATAGATCGATTCGGCCGCTTCTCATATGGTCCACGACATTCGGCCGTCCTTCATGTATTTTCAGAATCACTTCGGCGAATATCCCGTTATCAAAAAGGTACTGCGCGGTGCCACGGGTCGCTGTAATTTGAAAACCCATATCATGGAAATCCTTAATCAGCGGCAGCATAGTGTCCTTATCCTGATCGTGAACAGAAACGAAGATCCTACCTCGAACTGGCAAAGCGGTGCCAGCAGAGCTCTGCGCTTTGGCATATGCCTCGCCGAAAGTCTCACCAGTGCCGATAACCTCTCCGGTAGATTTCATCTCGGGACCAAGTATCGG
>JABGPX010000745.1 GCA_018644745.1 Spirochaetales bacterium | reverse complement strand
TTTTCGCTCTCTAAGCTTCTGTCCTATCTCCTCAATCTGCTTCCGCGACGTATAACCGTAACGTCCCATCCATAAACCAAAAGACCACTTTGGAGGAAGAGCTTCCATCCGTCCGGTAAGATCCATATATCTGGATATAATTCCCTTGAATGAATCGCCGGAAATAAAATATAAATCTAATACTTCATCCTCAACTGTAATCGAATAAGCGTCAAATGATTCGGTTGCCAACGAATAGCATATCCGGGATGCCGTGTTTATGTGGATACCATAATTATTGGAATTAAGAAAAAATGGAATGTTTTTGTACGCCTTATCGGAGCCGACTCCCATGGCGTCGCAGTTCCATGCCTCGATATTCAAACCCCGCTTATTTATAGGAGAAAATTTTTCGCCGAATCCGTAAAACTTTTCGTCATGTGTAACAGAAAATGAGTCCCGTATCGATACAACACGGCTATCGCGAGTCTCAAATTTCATCAGATCAGTGTACCTGTTGCCGACAATGTCTTTGTCATCAACAGCCTGCTTTAGCAGAATACGGCTTTCTCTTCGAATCTCATACGAAAAAGGATTCTTAAGAATTACAAGATATAGGTCTCCGCAGGAAGCTGTAATGGTATCCCTATTCTCTCTGATCCGAACCTCGGGGCATTTAGGCAACGTATCGTATACTCTTTCATCTTGCCCATGGGCGACCGCCGCGCTGTAGGTAATGTTTATAACATCAGGGGAAATGAAACGAAACGTTATATCTACGTCCGCCTGAATCAATTCTACGCATAGCCTTTTGCTTCGTTCACTAAAATGAAACGACGGTGTCCCTGCTGTTGAAACAGTACTCATATTACACCTCCTGCTATCATAGTCGATCGGAATCCCATTCTCATCCTTCCCTCACAATTCCAATTCGCAGCTGGGTGCTACATATGTAATCTCGGCGTCTCTGCCTACTTTCCGAAACGCGAGAATGACCATGGTGATTTCCACGAAGCCATCGAAAGAATCTATACACCAATGCCTCCTAGAAGACTAATACCACTTTCGCTGCTCGTTTGTGCTCCAATAGATCGAATCCGCGCTGGAAATCAGTCCAGGGCAGAATATGACTCGCCCAATCGGCGAGCATGATGTCTCCACACTCCACGGCACTAAGAATTTTTTCGTGTGCGGCTGACTCCGTCACCTCAGATCTGAACACGCGGCTGTCGGACTCTTCACGGTTAACGTACGGATCCGATTCCGGAGGGATACCATATAGGTTGACTCTACCATCAGCAGCACAGATCTCAAGACATTTGGATAGTGCAGATCGGCTTCCCACAGCTTCAATTACCATGTCGAATCCGCCGTCGTCTAGTACCCGATCCGCCGTCGGAGGAATGTCATGCCCGGATACAAACGCGTCCGCGCCAAATTGGGTAAACTCCGCCTGCCATGTTTTGCTTCTGCCGAAAACCACGACAGGGCTAATCCCGATTAGCTTCGCGCAGGCTGTTAGCGCGCGAGCAACCGGGCCGGTTCCCACGATCGCTAAGGATTGACCTGCTTTTATGCCGGAATGCTCCAGGCAGCTCAGGTTTTCCTTCAGCGTGATAAGAGCCGTCGCTTCATGAGGAGGAATCTCTGATGGTACGATCTGCTGCGGATGGTCGGAGGTTCCATGCCGAACGCCCTTTTCCGCCCAGAAATCGTTCACAATACCGCGTTCGGCAAAACCGCCCCAGCAGCTACGCCCGCCCGTAAATGGAAGATTCTCGCCAGCAAGTCCGGGGCGCAAGACCATGTCGCCGACCCGGTAATTTCGGACCTTTTCGCCGACCGCGGTTACTATTCCTGCCGATTCGTGGCCCAACAAAATGGGATATGTTCCACTTACAAACTCTCCATGTATGATTTTTAGATCTGTGGAATTACAGATACTGCAAGCAGCTATTTCGACAAGAGCGTCAAAATCGCCCAGCACTGGATCCGGTAATTCGAGTATCTCGAGCTGGTTTCGTGCGGTTACAAAGATGCCTTTCATAACACCGTTTATCTCGCTTCACCGGGGCCACGGTAATGACGAGTGAAAGGCAAACTAAAGGGTTCTTCAAAGGGCCGAAACGGCACCAAAGCTGCAATTTCCATTACTCTCTCATAGACATCATTCGCCAATGGTCCCTTCTCAACAGCTGAAACATTTTGTTCAACCTCTTCAACCGAACGGGCACCCATGAGAACCGCTGACACATCCGTATTTGAAATTACAAATCGGAGTGCTAGCTCAGGTAGAGATGTGCCGATTTCGTCCACAAGCCTGTAAAGCCGTTTAAACTGCTCTCGGCGTGGGGCGGACAACCATGGAGCCCCGAAATCTACTTCTTCCCGATAGCAGCGTGCAAGAGCTCCCTGCTGAAGGGGAGAACCAATTATGATACCCATGTTCTGCTTAATTGCTTCAGGAATAACGCTGACAATCGCCTCTTGCCAGAGAAGACTGTAATTAAATGCAGTGAGAACGACGTCATAAACACCAGTCGCAATAATGCGGGCCAAGGTATATGCAGTCGTACCACCCAGGCCGATGAACCCAATGACACCTTCGGATTTCAGCTCGGTGAGTAATTCGCCCACCGGACCGTGAAAGTTCTGCCATTCATCAAACCAGTCATATTGTCCCGGACGGTCGGGCTCATGAATCATCAGAATATCGATTTTTTCGCGTCCAAGCAGCCGAAGGCTCTCTTCTAACGATCGGCGCAGGCCGACCTTATCCCGGGGGTTGAAGGGCTGCGGCCTACCCCCGAGTTTGGTAGATAAGATTAACGGTGCCTGAACATCTTCGAGAGCGAACCCCAGCACCTCTTCGCTGTTCCCGTATCCGGGAGCGGTATCGATATAGTTAACGCCCAGCTCAAGCGCGCGGTGTACCGCCTTACGCGCTTCAATTCGATCAGCACCCAATGAAGAGACAAACAACCCGCCCATGGACAGCTCACTGACCTTGATTCCGGTTTTTCCCAGATTTCTATATTTCATGTAATCTCCGTTATATATTTCATTATGTTATAATCCCTCGAATAACCGCTAGCAATCCGCCGGATATCTTCTGATCCGTTCCTCGCGTTGGGGTATACCAAATATCTCGCGCTTCTTCTCCAGATAGAACCGGTAGTTTACCAAGCTGACGTCGGCAGGGCAGAGGTGATCACAATGAGGAATATATCCACCTGATTGAACGAGAGGAGCGAGGTACTCCAATTCCCGAACCAGGTCATCCCCACCGCTAGCAATCTTCATCTTGTCTACGCCTCCCATCAGCAGCAGCTCATCGCCGTATTGCTGGCGAAGTAAAACCGGGTCACTTCCAGATGCCCGTTCGAGAGGAAACATGATATCCACGCCTGCTTTCATCCAGCTATCGATGAGAGGACCAATCCAGCCATCACTGTCTACAACGACATGGCATATGTTATATGTATGCAGAACATCCGTGATTTGCTTATATCGAGGGACTACATACTCATCAAAAAAAGTTGGGGATATCATAGGTCCGGTATTGAATGTGATGTCCTCCCAGAAGTATGCCAAACATACAAGTCCTTCCGTTCCGGGAAGCGCACGTTCCAGTATCTCGCAGATCGTATCAGCCAGGTGACCAATCATTTCGTTCAGTAAACCCGGATCGTCATGCACCATATAACATATATTTTCAAAGCCAACCCAGTTCCGTAGAATACCGAAAAGTGAGCCGATATATGCATCAATGTAGTAATCCTTTGATAAAGACTCATGTATTTTTCGCAGAAGATCCTTTGCATAACGCCCTGATGAATCAGAATTTAGCCTGGGTTTAAAGGTTTTTTCCCAGTCGTTTCGCGCTTTAAGGGGGTATTCGATATGGTACGGCATAGTTGTATGCCCGTCGGAAGGCACCTTACAAAGCACGTGATCCGTATCATAGTAATAGCGGTATCCATCTCGAGTTCCAGCTTCTTCGATCTCAAATGCAGGCTCCAAGAGGAAATTCACAGGAAGACGGTATCGGCGCTCTAGCCC
>JABGPX010000882.1 GCA_018644745.1 Spirochaetales bacterium | reverse complement strand
CAAAGAGCCTGAGAAAACCGGCAAAACTCAGCGAGCTTTCTATTCTTTGGAGCGCATAAAACCTAAACCAAGCGAGGATAATTCGCCGGCGGAACGCTTCACCGCAAGCAACGGCTTCGCGCTTCAGATTGAAAACAGTTTTAAATACACATCCTTTACAGCCGAATACCCGATGCCAGAAGAAACCGTTTTCGGCTACTCAGATGAGTTCAGCGATATATACGCAGCCGTGCTGGAGTATGAACCGAACTTGCCTACCAAACGCCTCAGAGGAGCCGACGCATTTCTCAAAGAAAAATGCGCTCACATAGAAACCCGGAACGGCATACCCGCACGTTGGGATAACATGCGGGTATATTCTCCGCTCAGCATTCCGGGAAACAAACAAGGGCAGTTTGCCTTATTGGATAAATTGTCGCTTTTCAAAGCATTTGATGCTGAAACCAGACAGGAAGCTCTCTCCTGTGTCGATAAAAACCTGGAATTCCCATCTGTATCGTATGTGTTGACCAATGCCGCAGTAGCTGTTGACACACAACCGAATGAGAAATCCACGGACAATTTCTGCGATAAAGGCGCAGCCTATCCAAACAACCAAAAACGCGAAGTGTCGTTCTCAGTTCCTGAAGCGTACCCGGCAAGGCCCCTGACCATCGCCGGCGGCGGCTGTTGCGGTACTGGAGTAATTGCAGCGGCCGACGACCGTGGCATAGATACTTTGTGCATAGATAACGCTGCTGCTCTTGGCGGCACAAACTCGGTCGGAGGAGTCTGCAATTTATGGTACGGACGCAAAACAAAAGCTTTTGCCGACAATTTTACCAAGTTTGGCGCCGAAAACGATGTAAATAACGCACCGGCCTTTTTCGATTTTGCTCACAAAAGTAAAAATATATCGCTATTACTCCTTACAGCAATTTGCGGCACGGAAGTTGATGGACGTTCAATCAAAGGGCTGTATATCTGCACTCCCACAGGTCTGGCAAAAATCGCAGTTGATAAGTGTATTGATACTACCGGTGACGGCTCTTTGGCTGGATGGAGCGGATGTGAATACCATTTCGGAAACACCCGCGATGAAATGACCTTGTGGGCATCATTAGGAATTTATGCCGGTGGGGCATCACGGCGTGGATACTACGAAGCATGGCGTCAGTTCCTCTCTCCCTGTGACGAAAGAGATCCGATCGATACCGCTCGTATGGTGCAATCGATGCGCCGTTTCGAAGCGGCAATGGATGCGCCGAAGGAGCAGCAAGCGACTTATTCACCCTCATTCTTGCTCACACCACGAGAAACAAGACATATTCATTGTGAATATATGCTCAAATATGAGGAGATGGTTGCCGGCAGGAAATTCAAAGACGGAGTAATACGCTTTGAGTCAAACATGGATTCCAAAGGCCTTGTTTCCAGCGATGTTGCAAACTGCGGAATCATCACTCAGGACAGGTTCTTCAATTTTAGACTGACCCTTCCCTACCGTTCGATGTTGCCCAGAGAAATAGACAATTTGCTGGTTGCAGCAAAGTCTTACGGCGCTTTTTCAGATGTTTTTGCCATGGCCAGGATGGAACGAGATCTTTTCCAGATGGGTCTAGTAGCCGGTACGGCGGCGAATGAAGCAATAGAGGCCACCTGCAGCTTTGGACACATCGATATTAATAAGTTACAGGAAAAACTCATCGAAATGGGCTCAATAACCCGCTCCGATATTACACCAGACGATATTGAAAACGAGCATCAGGCAATCGAAGAACTGGAAAAACTCTCAAACATTGAAGACATAGAAGAGGATGACAATACACTCCGTTCCTGTGCCAGATTGCTCGTATGGGCAATAAACGGTAATGGCCTACTACCCGTTAATCAAATCAAAAAACATACCTATCCGCTCATGTGCGTCTATGCAATTCTGGGAGACGATACGGCCCTCGACTATCATGAAAAGCTTCTTAGCGAGGAATTGGCGAAGGTGGGGAACTCGTTACCTCAGAATTGGCTGATGCTGACTCACCACAAAAAGACTCCTCATAATCTTCCCGATCACGGGTATGCACCGCCCATGGCATATTGGATGAATGTCCTGGCTCGGGGCGGGCGGAAAGAAAGCATCCTACAGGCAATGAAAAAACTCGTGAAGCCAATCTACTATGCCGGTGAGCTCAACTGGGATACCTTGTGGTCGTACTCGTGGTGTTTTGCATACTGCGCCGAACATCTGGCATCCGAGGCATTTATAGACGTGCTGATGCAAATAATCAATTCTCCTCTCTTGCAGAGCGCGTTCCTACCGCGGCAAGCCGATTTACGCACGGGCAATGACACCTTGTCTGAAAGAAAAACGTACCTGCGTTTATGCCTGGCGCGTGCCCTCGCCCGGTGCGGCTCAAAGAAGGGATACGAAATACTCATAGAATTTCTTTCTTCGGCATATGCATGCTATGCGCGAAGTGCACGCGACGAACTTGCTGAGTTAAGCTCAGAAGATTTCTATTTCGACGGCGACAAATGGACACAATGGCTGGAGCTAAACACCGGCTCCTTAAAAATATGCCCATATACAAAGGAACTGAACTAGGTTTGTCGGAGCCGGCGACGCTAATACGACAATACGGAATTGTATTGATTATAAACTTCTGCCATAGCGTTGATGTGCGGCGAACTCTTCGAGATATGGTGGGAATACATCTGAAGGAGTACGAACAATGCCCGTAGAAAACCTGAAGAAGCTCATTCACGAGTTCGTGACTTCCGAAGGCGTACAGCTTTTCGGCGTAGCATCGGCACAGGCGTTTGCTGAACGCTTTCCCGACAAAGCCCCTCCCAGTCGGTTTCTCGAAGGGGCACGGTCAATCGTCGTCATGGGAATGCCCTACCTGCCGACTACCATATCCACCGTCATGCGATCGAAGGAGCTCCTGCCCTTCTACGAAGATCCTGAAGACAGGGAAGATCCCCCATATTGGAACAAGGGCGGCACGCTCTATACTTCCCACACGTCATCGGGAACGGTCTGGTTCACCTCTAGCGAAAAGGTGACCATTTACGTTGAGTTGAACCGTATCGGATACAAACTTAGCTCCCGGTTGCTTCATGAGGGAATAGGGGCATTCTATTTTCAGCTGAGCAAAAAAGATCCCGCTACCCGCAGGGCCCCCTTCGAACACATGCCCGCAGCCTACATGGCCGGATTGGGAACCCTCGGGCTCAATTGCTGCATTCTCAATCCGACTTATGGCCCGCGGTTCCTGATAACCTCTGTTATCATCGACGCGGAGATGCCGGCGGACGGTCCGGTTGATGAGGAGATCTGCACGAAGTGCAACAAGTGTGTCAAGATCTGTCCGGTGGGCGCCCTTGACGGCGACGGGTGGAAGGAACCATTCAAATGCTACTGTTGTACACGTTGTATTGCCGTGTGTCCGGTAGGAACATTCGCAACGCCGAAGCCGGCCACGGACGGAATAGGGATTCCAACGTAAAAGGAACAATAAATGGGAAGCCACAAAATAAACCGTTTTATAGACACCGAATGTATCGTCGTCGGCGCATCGTTGGCGGCGATTTCGGCCGCTCTAGAAGGCGCGCGTCGAGGGAATCGTACGGCATTAGTAATGCACACAAACTCGCCCGCACTCGAAATCGGAACGTCTATGGGCGCCTGGCTTACCGAGAGTGAAGCAGAATTGATGCCGGAAAACCTGAGAGACGCTTTGCTGACCAACGCGGGCGGTCCCACTGCCGGAGGCACGGAGCCGTTTCGACTTCTCGACCAAACCATTGCTCTTACAAGGATTGAGGATCTGCTCATAGACGCAGGGATATCCATATTCTACGGGGCGCGTCCCATTGGCCTGCTGGCGAACGACGTGGATGAGACGACTAATGCCGTCGGTGTGCTCTTCGGAGGAAAGTTTGGTACGGCGGCCGCGACAGGCGGCCTCGTAATCGACTGTACGGCGCACGCATCTCTGGTCCATTCGGCTGGAGGCGGCACGTGGATCGGCTCGGACGATGAATCGGAATATTCGCTGATTCTCC
>JABGPX010000432.1 GCA_018644745.1 Spirochaetales bacterium | reverse complement strand
TATACTAGGGAATTTTGTTTGCCATACATTGTCCATTTTAGTTTACCAGTTACAGTTTTTAGATAATATGATGGACGAAGATAAGATGTCCTTCCACTCAACTATTACTCCTAAAACAAACGTCCAATATAAGTTTAACTATCTCTATCCTGAAATGATATTTGTGATGCTGGCAATAAACGCTTTGGTGAAGGTAAGAATCCAGGAATTAAGCAAATCAAAATATTTATTTGATAGCGTATTTGACAAAAAAGTCATTTGGGATGACGAGCTGGCTACAGTTAGAAGTTTTCAGGCTAAATTCGCGAAATGTATTCAGGAAACATTAACTGAGAATGCATTCGCCAGGTGGCTCAATTTCATGAACTCGGACTACTTACATATTGAAAAAATCGCCGGACAATACGTTGACTTACAGAACATAGAATATCTTAAGCTGAGCAAAGAGGAACGTCGAACAAAGCTAAATACATTTGCCAAGAGAATAGCGGATTTCAAATCCTATGCTGATCATGCAGAGATAAGAGAAGTTGTAGCAAATGCTGCAAAAGAACGAGACTGCGCCGTCAGTGATATTAGGTTCGATGGAATAGAGTATCCGGAAAATATAGACTGGTAGCAAATTGTGATTGGCTAGAAAGATAGGGGTTAAGCTAGTAAGGATAAGGATCTATGGATAGAACAATACTACACTGCGACCTAAACGGCTTCTACGCTTCTGTAGAATGCCTGTATAAGCCGGAGTTAAAGGATGTGCCAATGGCGGTATGTGGTAATGTCGAAAATCGTCACGGTATTATTTTAGCAAAAAATGAGCTTGCAAAAGGGTTTGGCATTGTAACAGCAGAAACGGTGTGGCAGGCAAAGAAGAAATGCCCTGAGCTGGTGCTGGTACCCCCACATCATGACAGATACGCTAAATATTCAAAGATTGTACAAGAAATATATGAACGATTCACTGATAAGGTTGAACCATTTGGGATTGACGAGGCATGGCTGGATGTAACAGGCAGCTTGAAACTTTATGGAGACGGTAAAGAGATCGCAGATCAGATAAGAGAAACTGTTAGTAGCGAGGTTGGGCTTACCGTTTCTGTAGGAGTTTCGTTTAATAAAGTGTTTGCAAAACTAGGCAGCGACTATAAGAAGCCGGACGCAACAACGGTTATTGGCAGAGAGAATTACAAAGAGGTCTTATATCCGCTTCCAGTATCCGATTTGCTGTACGTCGGCAAATCGGTGAAAGTTAAGCTTGCGGATATTGGAATAAATACAATCGGCCAGCTTGCTGAATCAAACAAGAACCTGCTTATAAATCTACTCGGCAAATCCGGCGGTATGATACACGATTATGCAAACGGTTTGGATAAAAGCGAAGTACAGCTTTCTAATGAAGCGAGAGAAGTGAAGTCTGTTGGCAGGGGTATGACGTTCAGCCACGATCTAATTGAAATTCAAGATATAAAAGATGCCGTATTGCCGCTTGCAGAAGATGTTGCAATTCGTTTGAGAGAAAACGAGCTAAAGTGCGGTGGTGTCCAAGTGGCCATTCGCGATCCACAGTTTAAAACAATTACACGGCAAAAACAATTGGAGCAGCCTACTCATTTGATCATTGAAATATTCGAAGCAACATTGCAGATATTAAAAGAACAATGGGATCTAGACAAACCAATACGTATGCTTACAATTACGGGAATATATCTTGTTTCTGCTAACGAAGCAAAACAGCTAAGTATTTTTGATGTTGGTGATAATTCAAAGAGAGTTAAGTTAGATAAACTAGAGCAAACGGTCAATGAAATACGACATCGTTACGGCAAAAACTCTATTTCCTTAGGTGCCAGTATCAATAAGGGTATTGTTCAGAGCGAGGGAGAGGAATAGCGATAGCGCATTAGCTACTAATAAGTAGCGGATAAAATATTCGAAAACGGGCAAGCAAATTCAATCAGCGAGTCCGTTTTTTTGTACAGCACAAAATATATAATTAGCAAGCCTAAAGGTGAATATTTTTAAAAAGTCCAGCACAATTTAAAACTTCACTCCAGCGCTATAAATTTTCTATAAAAATCGAATAAATACCGTTTGACAAAGAACACGAGTTCGCATATAATGTGCTTACTAATACGAACATGTGTTCTAGTATTTTGAGCTTGTTTCAGTGTCAAATGGAGGTATTTTGAGTGGAGAGGGTTATTCTGCACAGCGATATGAATAACTATTACGCATCGGTTGAATGCATGCTGAATCCGGATTTAAAGGGCAAAGCCGTAGCTGTGTGCGGCAGCCAAATAGAGCGGCACGGTATTGTTTTAGCTAAAAACCAATTGGCAAAAAAGCATGGGGTGAAAACCGGAGAGGTTATATGGCAGGCACTACAAAAATGTCCCGATTTGCTCGTGTTGCCGCCGCACTATGACGAATACCTAAAATACTCGAAAATGGCTAAAGAGATATATTATCGATACACAGATCTCATTGAACCATTCGGCATAGACGAATGCTGGCTTGATGTGAGCGGCAGTACACATATGTTTGGTTCAGGATATGACATGGCGTATGAGATCAAGGAAACCATAAAACAGGAGCTAGGGTTAACGGTATCAATCGGTGTCAGTTTTAATAAGATATTTGCGAAGCTCGGTTCTGACATGAAAAAACCGGACGCAGTAACCTGCATCACTAAGGAAGGTTTCAAAGAACAAATATGGGATCTTCCGGTTGGTGAGCTGTTGGGAGTCGGTTGGGCAACAAGGAAAAAGCTAAGCAAATGGTGCATTGAAACCATCGGGGATTTAGCTAAAAGCGATCCTCGCATGCTGAAATTCAACCTCGGTATCAATGGCGTTGCGTTATGGCAATATGCGAACGGAATGGATATATCGCGTGTACGACCATTTGATCACACGACTCCGGCGAAAAGCATCGGACATGGCATCACCTGCACCAGCGATCTGAAAAACAACTTTGAGGTGCTTCAAGTGATAACCGAGCTGACACAGGATATATCCACCAGGCTGCGAAAACACGCCCTTGCTGCAATGGGGATCCAGATTAGCGTAAGAGACTGCAATCTTTTTTTCAAAGAGTATCAGGCAAGACTTGATCATACAACACAGAGCGCAAAGGAGATATCCGGCAGCGCATACGAGTTGTTCAAACTGCGGTACGGATGGGAGTATGCGATACGCTCAATTACTGTTCGGGCCATTAGCCTTGTGCCTGTGTATTCTCCGGAGCAGCTTGATATCTACGTTGATTACGAGAAACGAGCGCGTACCGAGCGATTGGAGCTGGCAATAGAGAACATCCGGAAGCGATACGGTAAGGACGCAATTCGTTTGGCGCTGGTAATGGACGGGCTCAAGATGCCGGGAGGTGACACCACCGAAGTTATGACGTTGCCATCACCGATGTACAAATAAATAAAGCAATACAGAAACGATTAAATAATTTACAGCAGGGAGCGCGCGCATATGGAGAATTTAACTAATGGAATTGAAAGATTAAGTAAAATGATTGAGCAAGAAAAGGCGTTCAACGAGAAAGTATTTCACAAAGCCAAGCTGCTGCTAAGGTTATACAGGGATGTAATCTGGAGAGTAGAAGAAACGATATGCGACATGGACGAAGAGGCATTTGACTTTGGTGGCAGAAGAATTGCACAGCTAATGGATTTTCTTTCTTGCGAATTTGAAGGGGACATGGATAAGCGGACTTTTGAAAAACGGCTGACGAGTATAGATGAGACTCGGGTGCTTATAGATATCGTCGACAAGGCACTTGTGAAGCTTAAGAATTATCCTGATCTGGGAGAGACATATTTTGATATAGTTACAAAGAAATTCATTAATAGGAACCGGCACACAGACGAAGCGCTTATGGAAATCATCGATATTGGCAATACGATGTATTACCGCAGAAAAAAAGAAGCTATAAATCTAATGGGCATAATACTATGGGGATATATACTCCCGCCTTTAAAAGATTATTGGTCAGTAGTCAGCGAATGAAAAGTGTAGGCAAAACGAATGAAAAGTGAATGAAAAAAGGAGGTAAAGTGGAGGGTAAGTGTATGTCAATAGGTGTACAATAGTCATGATGGATAGATAGAGGTTTTTTTAGCCCCGGACGCAACTTTAGCGTTAGGGGCTATTTTTATACCCTTTTTTCCAAATAAGCTCGGCCATGATGTAAGAAGGGTCGCTCGATTTGTTCGGGCGGCCCCTTTTTGCGTTGCGGCAGAAAGGGTCAGTCATGATGACACGAGCACCGCCATTCTTCGATTTGCGCAATTAGAACTCAAGCAACGAAATCGGAGGAATGAAAAATGAAGATAAGATACGAGTTTGTAACGGGAACTGTAGAGATTGAAGTGATTGAAGAGTGGGGCAATGTCCTAATTGACCTTGATCGACAGGAATATAACAACGACCACAAGGAAACGCGACGCCACACAACCCTAAACAATCGCATTGAGGAGGGCGAGTGGCTTGCAGTTGAAGACGCTGATATCACCGCCATGTTTGCAGATGAACCGAACGACAAACGGGTGAAGCAAGCTATTGCAAGACTTAAACCTAAACAGCGAGAGCTTATAAACGCCGTCTGCTTCGAAGGAGTCACGGTTAACGAATATGCCGCGCGCGAAGGCGTTGATCAGTCTGCAATTTCCCACCGTTTACAGACGGTATATAAAAATATAAAAAAACTTTTATGAAAAACCTCATATTTGCCTTTTCCCGTGGCCTACAGGTGAAGGGACAAATAATCACCCCTTCGGAAGAGGTGAAAAACATGAGGCATCAATTAAAGATCAGCGTCTCTAACAAACCACAAACGGGCGGCATTGTGCGTTGCAGGAATGTAAAGCTGCGCGAGAGGTGTCTGCGCCGCATGCTGGGGGAAAGGCAGAAACTGATGATACTGATCCCTGGTGACAGTGTGGCGTCGCTGTGCATTAAAGAAATCGACAAGGAAGGAGGAAAACCAGATGAGCAAAATGAGCGATATGGAAATGACCATAGAAGACCTGCGTAAATGCGCTACCGCTATTAACGAAGCGGTCAACTTGCTGGCAGAAATGTTCAGTGCCGATGAGTCTGCTCAGGAAGAAGAGCCCACTTCTGTTGAATCGGTACTTTCACTTGAAGCAGTCAGAGCAATCTTGGCAGATGTGTCCCGCGCTGGCTTCACTGCTCAAATTCGCATCCTGCTCCAGAAGTATGGTGCAAGCAAGCTGTCGGGTATCGACCCAGCCAACTATAAGGCCCTGCTTGCAGATGTGGAGGAATTGACTGATGCCACCTAATGCACACGCATTCCTATCCGCATCCTCATCCGAGCGCTGGCTGCACTGCCCACCGTCTGCTCGGCTAAGTGAAAGCTATGCAGACAAAGGCAGCGACTATGCCGCCGAAGGCACAGATGCCCACACCCTCTGCGAGTACAAGCTCCGCCAAACGCTGGGCATGAAGGTCGAGGACCCAACAGAGGACCTCACCTGGTTCAACGAAGAAATGGACGACTGCGCTACCGGCTATGCCACCTATGTACTCGAACAGGTGGAGGCCGCAAAGCAGACTTGCGCTGATCCTGTTGTCCTTATCGAACAGCGCGTGAACTTTTCCCGCTGGGTGGAATCAGGCTTCGGTACCGCCGACTGCATCATCATCTCTGACGGCACGCTGAAAGTCATCGACTATAAGCATGGGCGCGGAATAATGGTCGACGCCAACGAAAATCCGCAGATGATGTGCTACGCCCTCGGTGCTTTGGAGCTCTTCAATGTCATCTACGACATCGACACCGTGGAAATGATCATCTATCAGCCTCGAAGGGACAATGTCAGCACCTACAGCATTTCTAAAGATGACCTGTACTTTTGGGCCGATGAGGTTCTGAAGCCCTCCGCTGACCTCGCTTTCGCAGGAGACGGGAGCTTCCTCTGCGGCGAATGGTGCGGCTTCTGTAAAGCCAAGTACGACTGTCGAGCCAGAGCCGAAGCCAATATGGAACTGGCCCAATACGACTTCAAACTGCCTCCGCTCTTGGAGGACGACGAAGTTGAAAGCATCCTCGCTCGCTTGGACGATCTTGTGGCATGGGCTTCCGACATCAAGGAATACGCTCTTGGGCTGGCAATCAGCGGCAAGGAGTGGGATGGTTGGAAGCTAGTCGAAGGCCGTTCCAATCGTAGATACACCAATGAGACTGCGGTTGCGCAGGTTGTCGATGCTGCAGGTTTTGACCCGTATGAACGCAAGGTTTTCGGTGTCACGGCTATGCAGAAACTGCTCGGCAAATCCCGCTTTGACGAACTCCTCGCGGCATACATAGAAAAGCCGCAAGGCAAACCGACGCTCGTGCTGGAGGGCGATAAACGTCCGGCAATGAACACAGCCAAAAATGATTTTAAGGAGAAAAACGATTATGAATAAAAACACAAACAAAGTCAACAACCCTATGAAGGTTATCACTGGTCCCAACACGCGCTGGAGCTATGCAAACGTCTGGGAGGCCAAGAGCATTAACGGAGGCACTCCAAAGTTCTCGGTCAGCCTCATTATTCCGAAGTCCGATACCAAGTCCGTCGCCAAGGTGAAGGCTGCGATTGAAGCCGCCTATCACGAGGGCGAAGCCAAACTGAAAGGAAACGGCAAGTCTGCGCCTCCGATGGCAGCCATCAAAATCCCGCTCAGGGACGGTGACATAGAAAGACCTGATGATCCCGCTTATGCCAACGCCTATTTCATCAACGCCAATTCTGCTACAGCTCCCGGCATCGTGGATGCAGACCGCAATCCCGTTCTTATCCGTTCCGAAGTATACAGCGGTGTATATGGCAGAGCCAGTATCAGCTTTTATGCCTTCAACAGCAACGGTAACAAAGGCATCGCCTGCGGCTTGAACAACCTGCAGAAGGTGCGTGACGGTGATCCGTTAGGCGGCAAGTTCAGCGCTGAGGACGATTTCGCAACCGAGGATGACGAGGATTTCCTCGCCTAGGAACCTATCCCGTAAGGGTGGTGGAGCAATCTGCCACCTTATTCGGACTTTGAAAGGATGGTTGAACTATGAAATCACTCAGTATGGACATTGAGACCTACAGCAGTGTCAATCTTGCAAAGGCAGGTGTTTATCGCTACGCCGAAGCTCCGGATTTCGAGATTCTGCTTTTTGGTTACAGCGCAGACGGAGGTCCGGTGCAGGTCGTTGACCTTGCTGGTGGTGAGAAAATTCCTGGTGAAATAATAAACGCCATAACAGACGAATCCGTAACGAAGTGGGCCTTTAACGCAAACTTTGAACGTGTCTGCCTGTCCCGTTACCTTGGCTATCCGACCGGAGAATATCTCGACCCGGCAGCATGGAAATGTTCAATGGTCTGGGCTGCGACGATGGGGCTGCCGCTGTCGCTGGAAGGCGTCGGAATTGTGCTTGGCCTCGACAAGCAGAAATTGACCGAGGGCAAAGAGCTCATTCGCTATTTCTGTATGCCCTGCGCATCGACAAAGGCCAACGGTCAGCGTGCCCGCAATTATCCATATCAGGCGCCGGACAAGTGGTCGAGCTTTAAAAGGTATAACCTCCGCGACGTAGAAGCGGAAATGTCAATTCAGGTAAAGCTCGCCAAGTTCCCGGTGCCGGATAGTGTATGGGACGAATACCACCACGATCAGGAAATAAATGACCGTGGCGTGGCGATGGATATGACGCTTGTACAACAGGCCATTGGCATGGACGGTCGCTCTCGCTCAGAGCTAATCGCCGCAATGAAAAAGATAACGGAACTGGACAACCCCAATTCAGTACAGCAGATGAAACAGTGGCTCTCCGACAACGGGCTTGAGACCGACACACTCGGAAAAAAGACTGTTGCAGAACTGCTGAAAACCGCGCCGCCGAAATTGCAGGACGCTCTTGCTCTACGGCAGCAGCTTGCCAAATCGTCCATAAGAAAGTATCAGGCGATGGAAAAGGCTGTTTGCTCCGATGGACGCGCCCGTGGAATGTTCCAATTCTACGGTGCCAATAGAACAGGCCGCTGGGCCGGACGCCTTATACAGATGCAAAATCTCCCGCAAAACCATCTGGAGGATTTGGAGCAGGCTCGCGCTCTTGTTCGCAACGGTGACTTTGCCGCAGTGGAGATGCTCTACGATGACGTGCCGGATACACTGTCACAGCTTATTCGCACCGCGTTCGTCCCGAGGACCGGCGCCAAGTTTATCGTGGCTGACTTCTCGGCAATCGAAGCACGTGTTATCGCGTGGCTCGCAGGTGAACAGTGGCGTCAGAATGTGTTTGCCAAAGGCGGCGATATATACTGCGCATCTGCCAGCCAAATGTTCAGGGTTCCGGTCGAGAAGAACGGAGCCAATAGCCATTTGCGGCAAAAAGGCAAAATATCGGAATTGGCGCTCGGCTACGGCGGATCGGTAGGTGCGCTGAAAGCAATGGGCGCTCTTGACATGGGCCTCACCGAAGATGAGCTCCCGCCTTTGGTCGATGCATGGCGGCAATCCAATCCGCGCATCGTTAAGTTTTGGTGGGAAATTGACCGCGCTGCAATGAAGGCGGTCAGGGAACGTACTGTAACGGAAACACACGGAATCCGATTTACTTACCAGAGCGGGATGCTTTTTATCACGCTCCCTTCCGGCAGGAAGCTCTGCTACGTTAAGCCTCGGATAGGCACAAACAAGTTCGGCGGCCAGTGCATTACTTACGAAGGTGTCGGCAGCACGAAGAAATGGGAGCGTCTGGATTCTTACGGCCCCAAGTTCGTGGAGAACATTGTGCAGGCCACAGCCCGCGACATTCTCTGTTACGCCATGCAGACGCTTAGCTATTGTTCCATCGTGATGCATATACACGATGAGCTCGTCATTGAAGCGGACCCGAGCATGTCGCTGAAAGCGGTCTGCGAGAAGATGGGCCGGACGCCGCCCTGGGCAAAGGGCCTTTTGCTCCGCGCCGAAGGCTATGAAACAGATTTTTATAAAAAATCGTGATTTTTCGTCAAAGATGGGCTCTCACCTCCAGTGGATATCAGAGGTAGATGGGAAGCCTTTCAGAATGGAGGTTAGACATGAGTATAGACAAGTATAACAGCGAGGGTTACTACGACCCGACCGCTTATGAAGCATTGTCCCGAATTGAAAAAGAGGAACGGGCGCTTCGTGCATTCCGGCCTATTGTCTACATCTGCTCGCCCTATGCGGGAGACGTGGAGAAAAACGTAAAGGCCGCGCAAAATTACAGCCGATTTGCCGTGGACAAGGGGTATATACCAGTTGCGCCACACCTGCTGTTCACGCAGTTTCTCAACGACGCAGATCCCGCTGAACGATCCCTTGGGTTGTTCTTCGGAAATGCCCTTATGAGCAAGTGCTCCGAGGTATGGGTGTTCGGCAAAACCATCTCAGCCGGCATGGAGGCTGAAATCAAAAGAGCCAAGTGGAAGAATTACCGCTTGCGCTACTTTAACGAAAACTGTGAGGAGGTATTCAAATGAAAGATTTAAAAGCAATACAGACCCCATATAACGGCTATTTATTCCGTTCAAGGTTAGAAGCACGCTGGGCAGTATTCTTCGATGCTTGCGGTGTGGATTATGAATATGAGCCGGAAGGTTATGACCTAGGAAACGGGCTGAAGTATCTTCCTGACTTTTTACTGCACGGCGTTGACGGCAGAGATGGCGGCGACCTTTATATCAAAGTCAAAGGGCAAATGAATGATAACGATGCGAATAAGATAAATCGTTTTGTGGCGCTTGGAATGGAAAATCCAGAACAATGCGGAAAATCAAAAACGGCGACACTGGTGGTGGGTACAATTCCAAGTGGAGATTGCATCAACGACATTACACAATACATCAGGGATAAAGCATATATTGACCACGGAGACTGGCCGGAGGAGTTTAACTTTAAAACCATTGACGGAGACTATTTCGCAGCTCATCCGGGCATTAACCATGCCGGTAGGTTTGAACTGTTCGGCGATGATTCGAGCTATCTGCAAGATATGGACACTGTCAAAACAGAAAAGGCATATCGGATTGCTCGCTGTGCGAGATTTGAACACGGCGAAACGCCACGTTTTCGAGGAGGGTACTTAAATGCGTAATCTATCAATAGCCTATGGCGGGAATCGTCATGCTAAAACATGGATAAATAAAACTACAACCTTCCATGATCTCAAGGACCGCTTAAAGATCACGATCAGAACGCCTGAGTCGAGAGAGGAATATGTTCATTTGTCAAAGGCGCAGAAGGATACGGCAAAAGACCATGGCGGGTTTGTGGCCGGTGTGCTGAAAGACGGCAGACGAAAAATCGACACAGTGGAGTCGCGGTCTATGATTGCCCTTGACGGAGACAGAATTAATGCGGAGTTTCTGGAAAGTTATGAAACTACAGCACCTTATACATCCGTCCTTTATTCAACACATAGCCATACGCCGGACAATCCGCGAGTTCGTGTTGTGTTCCCGCTGACAAGGAATGTGACGCCAGAAGAATTTGTAGCGGTATCAAGATATTTAGCCGAAATGCTCGGCATTGATTATTTCGACGAATGCTCCTATCAGCCAAATCAGCTGATGTACTGGCCGAGTACAGCATCCAACGGTGAGTTTATTTACAAGGAAACTGACAATGGATGGCTCAACCCCGATGACATTCTAGAGGCTCATGCCGAATGGAAAGATCCGACAATGCTTCCTACCTCGTCAAGAGAGAGTAAGGCAAACTCAGTTCATTTTCAAAAGGTAAAGAACCCACTTGAAAAAGAAGGCGTAATAGGACTTTTTAACAGAGCGTATTTCCCTATCGATCTTGCCTTGGACGAGTTTTTGCCAGATGTATATGAATCCACGGTCAGCGAGGACAGATATCATCTTATCGAGTCAAGTAGCATGGCAGGTGTTGAAATCAAGGATGGCGGTAAGTTTGTTTACAGCCACCATGCAAAAGACCCTGCATATCTGAGACTATGCAACGCCTTTGATATTGTCCGTATCCATAAATTTCAGGACGAGGACGAGAAAAAATCCTATAGACAGATGTGCGAGTTCGCAATGGGGCTGGACAGGGTGAAGCTGTTCGACATTGAGGAAAAGCGAAAACAGGCAGACAAGGATTTTCAGGACAATGCAGACTGGCGAACCCTTCTCAAGTATCAATCCAGAAGCAAGGTTCTGGAAAACAGTGTATGGAATGAAATGCTGATTCTCAACAATGACCCCGATTTCGCAAACTTCGCCTTTAACGAACTTGCCAACCGTGTTCAGGTTACGGGTGATACTCCATGGGAACGCCCGGTCGACAATGCGTTTTGGCGCGATGCAGACACGGCGCAGATCAAGGCTTTGATGGATGTCCGCTATGTTTCATTCTCCAGCCGTAACCACGACGTCAGTTTTACTAAAATGGCTGATGACAGGCGATTCCATCCCATCCGCGACTATATGGACGCGCTGCCGGAATGGGACAAAATACCCCGTATCGAAACTCTCCTTATGCGCTGTCTACAGGCTGATGATATGCCCTATGTTCGCATCGTCACCAGGAAGACCTTCGCTGCAGCGGTCGCTCGTGTTTATCACCCCGGCGTCAAGTATGACAGTATACTCGTCATTGACGGTGCGCAAGGTATCGGCAAAAGCACTTTGTTCAAAGATCTCGTAGGTGATGAGTATTATTCGGACACGTTGTCCCTCACTGATATGAATGACAAATCCGGCGCGGAAAAACTGCAGGGCTTCTGGATAATTGAGATCGGCGAGCTTGCCGGAATGAAAAAAGCAGATATCGAAAAGGTCAAAGCATTTCTCTCAACCGCCGACGACAAGTACCGTCCGAGCTATGGAAAAACCGTGGAGAGCCATCCGAGGCAGTGCATTATCATCGCTTCAGTCAACGGTGAGCGCGGTTACCTGCGCGACATAACCGGCAATCGCCGCTTCTGGATAGTGAAGGTACATCAGGAGGAACAGAAGAAAAGCTGGGATTTTTCGAAAGAGGAACGTGACCAGATTTGGGCGGAGGCAAAGGCAATCTACGAAGGCGGCGAAAAGTTGTATCTCGAGTCTGACATGATAAAAGAAGCCGAAAGAATGCAGCAATCGGCCATGGAGATTGATGAGCGCCAAGGCATGGTTGAGGAATACCTCGAAACGCTTCTGCCTGACGGCTGGGAGGATATGGACATTTATACCCGTCGCAGTTATGTAGCTGATAAGAGCGACCCGACTCGTCCGAATGGAGCGAATGTCAGAACCGAGGTATCCAACGCGGAAATATGGTGCGAGTGCTTTGGGCGAAATTTGTCGGAAATGAAGCCTGCTGACAGTTATGCGCTAGCGGCTTTAATGACTCAGGTTGACGGTTGGGAGCGTACCACTGAACGTTGTCGGCAGCCGATGTATGGCCGCCAAAGGCTCTACAGACGCAAAGGTTAAGGGACAAGACTATGGGACGGGACAACCTTTTCTATTATATTCAAAACGCTTTATACAAGATAAAAAAGATACACCTGTGCCCACACACGCGCGTAAGTAATATAGGAAAAAGTTGTCCCTACTTGTCCCCCTGTCCCAAATGGAGAGAGAAAATGAGAGAAAAAACGATAGAACACAAACTGGTCAGCACAGTAAAAAGTATGGGAGGCATCGCGCCAAAGTTTATTAGTCCCGGCTTTGATGGTATGCCCGACCGCATCGTCTTGCTACCGGGTGGACATATGGCCTTCGTGGAAGTAAAAGCACCCGGTGAGAAGCCGCGCCCATTACAGCTGGCAAGGCATAAGTTATTACGCAGGCTCGGCTTCCAGGTTTACGTTCTGGACGATGAGCAGCAGATCACAAAAATTCTCACAGAGATTGGAGGTGATGCCAAATGAAGTTCATACCACACGAATATCAGCAGTATGCAATAGAATATACCGAATCCAACGTAATTTCTGCTGTTTTTCTTGATATGGGCTTGGGTTGAGGTAAGACTGTGATTACCCTGACCGCACTCGCCGATCTGTTGTTTGATAGCTTTGAAATCCATAAGGTGCTAGTAATCGCACCTTTGAGAGTAGCTAACATAGGGTGGCCCGCTGAAGTTGATAAGTGGGATCACCTGCAGAACCTCATTTGCTCCGTGGCTGTCGGTACCGAAGCGGAACGCAAAGCGGCACTCATGAGGCCCGCCGACATTTATATCATCAACCGCGAGAATGTCCAGTGGCTCATTGATGACAGCAAGCTGCCGTGGGGCTACGACACCGTAGTGGTTGACGAGCTTTCGTCATTCAAAAACCACCAGACAAAACGCTTCAGGGCGCTGATGAAGGTCCGGCCTAAGGTAAAGCGCATAATTGGGCTTACAGGTACTCCGTCATCTAACGGCCTCATGGATTTATGGGCAGAGTTCCGGCTTCTGGATATGGGCGCTAGGCTTGGTAGGTTTATAAGCCACTATCGGCAGGATTACTTCATGCCGGACAAGCGCAATGGCCAGGTCGTATTCAGCTACAAGCCCATGCCCGGCGCGGAGCAGCGGATATACAGCAAGATCTCTGACATCACCATTTCGATGAAGTCTACTGACCATTTGAAGATGCCGGAGCTGGTCAGCAGCGAGTATACCGTTCTGCTTTCTGAGGATGAGCGCAAAAGGTACAATGAGCTGAGGAAAGACATGATACTGGAACTGCCGGACGGCGATATCACTGCCGCCAATGCAGCGTCTCTCTCCGGCAAGCTATGCCAGATGGCCAACGGTGCCATTTATGCGGACGATGGTGGAACTATCACCGTACACGACAGAAAGCTGGATGCTCTGGAGGACATCATCGAAGCCGCCGGTGGTAACCCGCTCCTTGTGGCTTACTGGTTCAAGCATGATCTCTCGCGTATCACCGAAAGACTGCAAAAGCTCCATATCCCGTTCTCCAAACTGGACACCGCCGACAGTATTTGCAGGTGGAACAGTGGCGAGCTGCCTGTTGCGCTGATTCATCCCGCTTCTGCCGGACATGGACTGAACCTCCAAAGCGGAGGTTCCTGTCTCGTCTGGTTCGGGCTGACCTGGTCGCTGGAATTATACCAGCAGACCAACGCCCGTCTCTGGCGGCAGGGTCAGAGCTCCGAAACGGTTGTGGTGCAGCACATCGTTACAAAGGGCACCATCGACGAGCGGATATTGAAGGCGCTGTCAAAGAAAGACAGCACTCAAGCCGCATTGATTGATGCCGTGAAAGCGGACCTGCAAATCTGAGACAATATACGACAATCCGTGCCAATCCGAGAGAAATAAAAAATTCGGAGGTACAGTTTATGAATCCATATGAAAGTCTTGCAAACGCAATCGTTTTGCTGGCCGTGAGGGACTACCGTCTGGCGCTATCCAGGCGCAATCGTCATCCCGAGAAAGATGCTTTCAGGCAAGAGAAGAAGTCCATCGAGCGGTTCTTCCGTTCAGACTGGTTCGGTGTCCTCACCGGGCTTGATTCAGAGGTTCTTATCGGCAGACTGAACAAAGAGGTGGCGGTATGACAGCAAAAGAATATCTTAGACAGGCTTATCGCCTTGACCAGCGCATCAACAGCAAGAAGAATCAGATCGTTTCGCTGGAAAATGTGGCCATGAGCTGTACATCTGCTATTACGGGAATGCCCCGTAATCCAAGTCCTACAGTTTCCCAAATGGCAGATGCTGTCTGCAGGATGGTTGACATCAAAAACGAGATGAAAGATGAGCTAACCCAGCTTTTGAATTACAAGATAAGCATCCTTGAATTAATTCGCGGTGTGAAGGATATCGAATACAAACTGATTCTTGAGAAGCGTTATCTCTGTTATCAGCCGTGGGAGGAAATTGCCTGCGAACTTCATTACTCCGTCAGTTGGGTGCTTAAGCTTCACCGTAAATCTCTCAGAGCTGTGGATGCGGTCATGGCTAGGAAGGAGAAGAAAAATGAGTTGGCATGAAGCATTAGAAGACGGTATTCCTGTTGTTAAAGACAGATTAGAAAGTGACGGTTACTATCCGCCCTGTCGAATTTGCGGCTCACCGGTTTATAGCTGGTCGTATATTCGTGGCACTCGATACACCTGTAGTGATTGTAGAACTGAGATGGTGCGACAGACACGCGAAGAAGGCAACGCGGTTGACACGGATAAGAAACAGAAGAAGTTGGAGAATGCCGTCAAGCGCATCTCCAAGGTTACCGATATTGCGCCGTATGATGATGCCATCCGTCTGGTAAAGCAGAACATAAACAAGCGCGGATGGTATCAGAGCACGGAAGAAATAATGGTGGCGCTTGAGCTTATCCGTCGCGGTGTCACGGCACACCATCAGGTTCGAATCTTTGAGTACTGCGTAGATTTCATACTGCCTGAAATGAAAGTGGCCTTAGAAATTGACGGTAAGATTTATCATGGCAAAGACAAACTAGAGTACCAAAGCATCCGGGACGAAGCTATTATCTACAAGCTAGGCGAAGGTTGGGAGATGATCCGAATTTCTACCGACAACATCAATAAGAATGTCACCAAACTGATTCCTGGCATCAAAGCTGTTCTTTCTAGACGGAACACTTAGAAGAGGATAGTAAAATCCACATAAGTCCACTTGAGCGCCATTTAATTTTCGGGTAGACTATAATTGAGAAATAATACAGTCCTAGCCTTCGCGGGAGCAATCCCACGGGGCTTTTCTTTTACCCGGAGGTTTTATATGCCAAGAAAACCTAAGCGGCCGTGCAGTTACCCCGGCTGTCCCAAGCTGACTAACGGCAGGTTCTGTGAGGAACACGCCAAGCTGGAAGCGAAGCGGTACGAGAAATACGACCGCGATCCAGCCGTTAAGAAACGCTACGGCCGGGCATGGAAACGCATACGTGACAGGTACATTGCTGCCCACCCATTTTGTGAGCAGTGCAAAAAGAACGGGACGATGACACTTGCTGAGGAAGTCCATCACATCAAGCCGCTGTCGCGTGGCGGCACGAATCAAGAGGACAACCTTATGAGCTTGTGTACATCGTGCCATTCGGAGATAACCGCTTTGGAAGGCGGCCGATGGGGGTAGGGGTATCGGAATATCCACAACTTACCAGTTGAAGAACGGTGCGTTGGTAACGCGCGAAAATTCGCGTAAGTTTTAAGGGTATAGGGCATAAGTTTTTTAAGGAGGCGACCAAACGTATGGGAGCACGTGGACCGAGTAAAGGAGCCGGGGGCAGACCGAAGAAACCGCTGGCAGATAAAATACTGGAAGGCAACCCCGGCAGACGCAAGCTCACTGTTGTAGAGTTCGCCGACGCAGCAAATCTAGATGGCCTGACGATGCCCGCACCCCGCGAGTATCTTTCGGCAACGCAAAAAAATGGCAGGGAATTGCTGGCCGTCGAAGTGTATGAAAAGACATGGAGCTGGCTGAACGAGCGCGGGTGTGCGCACCTTGTTCAAGCGCAGATGATCGAGCAGTATGCCATGAGCGTATCCCGCTGGATACAGTGCGAAGAATGCATCACAGAGTTTGGATTTCTAGCTAAGCACCCGACCACCGGAAACGCAATTCCTTCTCCATATGTTTCCATGAGCCAAAGCTTCATGAAACAGGTGAACAACATCTGGTATCAGATATATCAGGTGGTAAGTGAGAACTGCGCCACGGACTACAAGAGCGCGACTCCGCATGATGATGTGATGGAGAGATTGCTAACTGCAAGAAAGGGTAAATAGATATGCTGCAGATATTTATAAAACGACTGCGTACGTATGCACGCGCTTTAACACCACAGCAGATCCGCACACTGAAAGGGCAGGCTATAGCTGGTGACATCGCAGGAGCACAAAAGGGCCTTGCCCGGATATTGATGAGAGGTAACAAACATTGAACATACAGAAAATAAAGGCTGAGCTGTTAAAGCCGGCAGCATATAACCCGCGCAAAGATTTGAAACCGGGTGATGCGGAATACGAAAAGCTCAAACGAAGCATTGAGGAGTTTGGTTACGTGGAGCCGGTCATATGGAACAAGCAAACCGGGAACGTGGTCGGAGGTCACCAGAGACTAAAGGTGCTGGTCGAATCGGGAGAGAACGATATTGACTGCGTGGTGGTCGAGATGGACGAGCAGAAAGAAAAAGCGCTCAACGTCGCACTGAACAAAGTGTCTGGCTACTGGGATAACGAAAAACTGATGTTGCTCATCACAGACCTTGATGAATCGTCCTTTGATGTGTCGCTTACCGGATTTGATATGGCGGAAATAGACGCGCTGTTCAAAGACAGCTTGCAGGACGGCGTCCAAGAGGACGACTTTGATGTAGAGAGCGAGTTGAAAAAGCCGGCTGTTTCTCGTCAAGGTGATGTGTGGGAATTGGGGAGACATCGATTGGTTTGCGGTGATAGCACAAAAGCTGAAACTTTTGACTTGCTAATGGACGACAAGAAGGCAAACCTGGTGGTTACTGACCCGCCGTACAATGTTAACTATCATGCGGATGCCGGAACGATACAAAACGACAATCTGAAAGACGAAGAGTTCTATAATTTCCTTCTTGCTGCCTTTACCGGTATGGAAAAGGTCATGGAATCAGACGCGTCCATTTATGTGTTTCACGCGGATACCGAGGGACTAAACTTTCGCAGGGCGTATGCCGCTGCCGGGTTTTATCTCTCCGGCACATGCATCTGGAAAAAGCAAAGCCTGGTGCTTGGCCGCAGCCCTTACCAGTGGAAACACGAACCGGTGTTGTTTGGCTGGAAGAAAAAAGGAAAGCACAACTGGTACGCGGACAGAAAACAGTCAACCATCTGGGAGTTTGACAGGCCAACTAAAAACGACCTGCATCCGACAATGAAACCGGTGAACCTTGTTGCCCATCCGATACTCAACTCGAGCATGAGCAACTGTATCGTACTTGACCCGTTTGGAGGCAGCGGTTCTACGCTGATTGCCTGTGAGCAAACGAACAGAATCTGTTACACTATCGAACTGGACGTCAAATATTGTGATGTGATAATCAATCGATACAAAGAGCAGGTCAGCAACGATGACGGGATATTCTTGATCCGCGACGGAGCAAAGACGCCTTTTAAGAAGATCAAAAAACCTTAGCAATAATAAAGAATTGTCTTGCTATTAGTGCGCATAAGAGCGAACATGTAGTAACAAAAAAAGCAGGAGGTCAGGTCAATGGATAGATTCTTTAGCCAGAAAAATTGCGATAGATGCGGCAGGGACTTAAAGCAAGGACGCATCATGTCCATGTTCAACGAGGATTGTATTTGCCTGGAGTGTTCGGACAAAGAGAAAACCGACAAGGACTACAAAAAAGCGGTGGATGCGGATAACGAGCAAATCAAGCAAGGCAATTACAACTTCAAAGGGATTCGGGGGTAGCATATGAACACATCATATTTTGTGCGTAAAGCGCTGAACCTGGAAGAAGTCCGTAATGTATATTACAGCAACAACGGCAATACGAAAGGTCAGCAGTTTATCGTCGAGAAAGTGGTCGAACTCAGTCGAGATGATTTTGAAAAGTTCTCAGACAACATATTGAACGAAATGGATTTTATTAGAGAAAATATGGGCATCATGTATATCGACAAGGACGACGTAGCGCACTGCCTGCTGGTCAAAACGCTGGAAGCGGAAGGCGGGTACCTTGTCGACAACCAAGGCTATGAATATGCCCGGTACATCGCGTACTGCCCGGACTCACAAGCGGCGATGCAAAAGCCGAAAACTCCAGCGCGAGCATAAAGAATTTGCACGGAGAATAACAATTAATATTTGTTGATATTTTCATATATTTGTGTTATACCAAGCATATGGTATAAGCCGGCTCAAAATAAAAATTAGGAGCAAGTAGTATGTCTGATAAAAAAATAATTTGTAAGGATTGCGGTAAGGATTTTATGTTCACGGAAAGCGAGCAAGAGTTCTACATTGAAAAGGGGTTTGACAACGAACCGCAAAGATGCAAAGCGTGCAGAAAAGCAAAAAAAGATAAGCGCGGTGGTAGCGATGGACGCGGTGGCGGAAGCGGCAAAAGAAAAAGCTGGTAAGGTATAACTGAAAATAAGCATAAGAATTCATAAGAGCTTCTCTGAGAGGCTCTTTTTTAATATTTAAAATTGGAGGCGAAAAGTCATTGGCAGACAAAGAAAGAAGCCATATTTTGATACGGACAAGGCAGCCCATGCGACTGCCTTTATTAATGCGTTAAAACACACCAAAGGTGAGTGGTACGGCCAGCCGTTTGATTTGATAGACTGGCAGCAACAAATCATCAGCGATTTGTTTGGGTGGATAAAACCCAATGGCTATAGGCTATACAACACCGCATATATTGAGATACCTAAGAAGCAGGGGAAGTCTGAGTTGGCGGCAGCAGTGGCGTTGCTTCTTACCTGCGGCGATTTTGAATACGGCGGCGAGATATACGGGTGTGCTTCAGACCGACAACAAGCGTCGATTGTATTTGATGTGGCTGTGCAGATGGTCGAACAATGCCCGGCGCTAAAGAGCAGGATTAAGCCAATCCTTTCACAGAAAAGGTTATTATACAAACCGCTCAACAGCTTTTATCAAGTACTGTCAGCGGAAGCGTATACAAAGCACGGATTGAATGTTCACGGTGTTTTGTTTGACGAACTGCATAGTCAGCCTAACCGGCAGTTATATGACGTCATGACGCACGGCGCCGGTGATGCCAGGAAGCAGCCGCTTAACTTTATCATCACGACTGCTGGAACCGATAGAAACAGTATATGCTGGGAAGTGCATCAAAAGGCAGAGGACATATTAAGCGGCAGAAAAATCGATCCGACCTTTTATCCTGTGATTTACAGCGCGCCGGACGATGCGGACTGGACGGATCCGAAGATATGGAAAGAAGTAAACCCGTCTCTTGGAACCACGGTTGACATCGAAAAACTGCACATAGCCTGCGAGAACGCCAAACAGAACCCGGCTGAGGAGAACCTGTTTCGGCAGTTGCGCCTTAACCAGTGGGTGAAACAGAGCGTGCGATGGATGCCGATGGACAAGTGGGACGACTGCGCATTTCCTGTTGACGTAGAAGCGTTGAAAGGAAGGGTGTGCTACGGAGGTCTGGACTTATCCAGCAGCATAGATATCACCGCTTTCGTGCTCGTGTTTCCGCCACAAGATGAAGATGGCAAGTACATTGTGCTGCCTTACTTCTGGATACCTGAGGAGAACATAGGCAAGAGGGTAATCAAAGACCATGTGCCGTACGATATCTGGGAGCAGCAAAGGTATCTTCAGACCACGGAAGGCAACGTGGTGCATTACGGGTATATTGAACAATTCATTGAGGAACTCGGAACAAAGTTCAACATCAAGGAGATCGCGTTTGACCGCTGGGGAGCGGTGCAGATGGTACAGAACCTTGAAGGCATGGGTTTCACCGTTGTTCCGTTCGGACAGGGGTTCAAAGATATGTCGCCGCCGACAAAAGAGCTGATGAAACTTACATTTGAGCAAAAGCTCGCGCACGATGGGCACCCGGTATTGCGCTGGATGATGGACAACATCTTTGTGAGAACAGATCCGGCAGGAAACATCAAGCCGGACAAGCAGAAGTCCACTGAGCGCATTGACGGCGCTGTGGCCACGATCATGGCCTTGGACCGGGCAATAAGGAACAAGGGTAATGATGGGGGTAGTGTGTATGATGAACGCGGTTTGATTTTAATATAGTCTTGACATTTATGCTACAAATAATTATAATTGAAGCATAATCGTCAAGAAGGTGATAAGATGACTGGGCAAGGGAAATTAGATAATTTAATTAAAAAGTCCGGAGGCGTTATTACTTCTAAGCTAGCTGATGCCAACGGCATTCACAGAGAATACTTGAGTGAATATGCTCGGCAAGGTAAATTAATTCGTGCAAGACATGGCGTTTATATTACCCAGGATGTCTGGGAAGATAAAATGTATATTCTCCAATTGAGGAAAACTAGACTGATTTATTCACATGAAACAGCGCTGTTTATCCATGACTTGACGGACCGAGATCCGTTGCAATATTGTGTAACGGTTCCCCGTGGGTATAACACAAAGAAATTAAACCAGGATGGCTTTGCTGTGCACACGATCAAGAAAGAGTTTTTTGATTTGGGCCTTTGTACTCGCAAAACACAATACGAAAATGATGTCCGCGTTTATGACATGGAACGGACAATCTGTGATATTTTGCGTGACAGGAACAATCAAGACCCTGCAATTGTTTCTGAGGCTTTAAAGAGGTACACAAAAAGAAAAGATAAGGATATTAACAAGCTAATGAAATATGCTGAAAAACTGCGGGTGGAAAAAGTCTTGAGGCAGTACCTGGAGGTGCTGCTATGAGTTCATCTGAACGCATTAAGGCGTTAATCCGAAACTTGTCTAGAGAGAAAAAAGTGCACGTTGAAATACTTTTAAGAAACTATATGCTTGAACGGTTTCTCGAGCGGGTTTCGCTGTCAAAATACCGCGATCAATTTATTCTTAAAGGCGGCATGCTGATTGCTTCTATGGTCGGAATTGATACCCGGTCAACCATGGACATGGACGCAACCATAAAAGGGGTGCCAATTTCAATAGGTGAACTTAAAAAGGTAATCCATGAGATAATAGAGGAAGCTCCAAACGATGGCATATTTATGACGCTTAAAGGTATCGACGAGATAAGAGACGACGACGATTATCCAGGGTACCGCGTTTCAATTGAAGCTGTTCTGGAAAAAACGAAGCAGACAATGAAAATCGATATAACAACAGGCGATGTTATTACTCCGAAAGAAATCAATTACAGTTTTAAGCTGTTGTTAGAGAACAGACAGATCCGTATATTGGCGTATAACATCGAAACTGTACTCGCTGAGAAACTCGAAACAATTCTGGTCAGGGGCACCGCCAATACCAGAATGCGTGATTTTTATGACGTCTATATCATTACAACCCTGCGAAAGAGCGACATCCGTTGGGGTGTTCTAGCTACAGCATTCAGAAAAACTGCACAGCATCGCGAGACATACGCACGTATTGTTGAATCGGGTCATGAATATTTAGAAGATATTGAAAACTCAGATGTTTTAGAAAGGTTATGGGGACGATACAGAGATAAGAACCCCTATGTAGAGGATTTGGAATGGGTTGATGTGAAAAAAAGTCTTAGAAATTTATTCGAGCGAGTAATGAAATAACGATACAGGATATGAGCCTTTATTTCAAAAACAGCAAATAATTGAAATAAGACTACGGCATCTCAGCGATGAGGTGCTTTTCTTTTACCCATTTTTAGGAGGACACAGATGGCAAACAGACTAATAAGCTGGCTGAAGAGCCGGGCCGGACCTAAGAACAGCGTGTGGAGCAACGTCGCCAGCTTCTTGTTTGGCAGCACGACCAGCGGCAAGCTGGTCAACGAGCAGACGGCAATGCAGACGACAGCGGTTTACGCTTGCGTGCGGATACTGGCAGAAACCATCGCGTCACTGCCGCTGCACACTTATCGACACACCAAGAACGGAAAAGAGAAAGCGACCGATCATCCGCTGTACCGACTGCTGCACAGCGAACCCAACCCGGAGATGACCTCATTCGTGTTCAGAGAAACACTGATGGGGCATTTGCTTATTTGGGGCAACGCTTACGCGCAAATCATACGTGACGGCAGCGGAAAAGTGCTGGCGTTATACCCGCTAATGCCGGACAAGATGACGGTCGACCGCACCAAACAAGGCGAGCTGTTTTATCTTTACAACAAAGACGGACAGACATATCCCTTGCGACGCGATGAAGTGCTGCATATACCGGGCCTCGGGTTTGACGGGCTTGTTGGTTACTCTCCGATTGCAATGGCCAAGAACGCAATTGGCATGGGTATCGCTTGTGAGGAGTACGGTGCAAAGTTCTTTGCAAACGGCGCGAACCCCGGTGGTGTTCTTGAGCATCCGGGAATTGTAAAAGACCCGACGAAAGTAAGGGACAGCTGGAACGCGGTTTACCAAGGCAGCGGCAATGCTCACCGTATCGCAGTGCTTGAAGAGGGCATGGTATTCAAAAGCATAGGGATACCACCAGAGCAAGCGCAGTTTCTGGACACGAGAAAGTTTCAGATTGAAGAGATATGCAGAATATTCAGGGTACCTCCTCATTTAGTGGCGAGCCTTGACCGTGCAACGTTTAGCAACATCGAGCACCAGTCCATCAGCTTCATTGACAACACGATTATACCGTGGGTGACAAGGCTCGAGCAGTCCATGCAGAAAGTGCTGCTTTCGAACGACGAAAAGAAAGAGGTCTTTGTTAAGTTCAAACTCAACGGCAGATTAAGAGGTGACGCAAGTTCGCGTGCTTCTTTCTATCAAACGATGAGGCAGAACGGGGTCATGTCGGCTAACGACATTAGGGAGCTCGAAGAGATGAACCTCATTTCAAAAGAACAAGGCGGAGACAAATATCTCGTGAACGGAAACTTTGTCGACATGGCAAACGCCGGCGCGTGGACAGAGAAATACAACAAAGAAGGGAGTGAATAAATATGAATAAAAAGTTTTGGAACTGGGTCAGAAACGATGACGGCATGCGTACTATATATCTTGATGGCGTTATTGCCGAGGATAGCTGGCTTGGGGATGAGATTACGCCAAAGCAATTCAAATCAGAGCTAACTCAAGACGAGGGAGACATAACCGTTTGGATAAACAGCCCGGGCGGCGACGTGTTTGCGGCAAGCCAGATTTACAACTTGCTCATGGAATACAAAGGCAATGTCACTGTCAAGATTGACGGGATTGCTGCCAGCGCCGCATCAGTAATTGCAATGGCCGGCGGCGACGTCCTCATGTCACCTGTGTCTATGCTAATGGTACACAACCCCATGACCATTGCTATAGGCGATACCGAGGAAATGAGCAAAGCCATAGCCATGCTGGATGAAGTCAAAGAAAGCATAATCAACGCATACGAGCTTAAAACCGGGCTTAGCAGAGCAAAGCTGTCACATCTCATGGATGCGGAAAGCTGGATGAACGCAAAGAAAGCAGTGGAGCTCGGGTTTGCCGACGATGTTCTGTTCAGCTCAAACGTTCAAGATGCCGTTCCTGAAAACGAAGGAGTCATATTCAGTCGAATAGCGGTTACAAACACGATTTTGAGCAAACTGCCTCGGAGCAAAGAACTAAAAACAACCACTGTTGAGTCGCTGGAAAAGCGGCTTTTCTTATTAACCCACTAAGGAGGGGACATATTAATGAGTAAAATATTAGAACTGCGCGAGAAACGCGCCAAGCTTTGGGAGGAGACCAAGGCTTTTTTAGATTCCAAAAGAGACGACAAAGGGCTCATCTGCGCTGAGGATACCGCAACGTACGAAAAGATGGAAACGGACGTGGTGAATCTCGGGAAAGAGATCGAACGGCTGGAACGGCAGACGGCACTGGACCTAGAGCTAGCCCAGCCTGTCAATGCGCCGATCAAGAACAACCCTGCAAAGCCGGATGAGGAGAAAACGGGACGCGCTTCAAATGAGTACAAGCAAGCGTTCTGGAAAGCACTGCGCAACAAGCACAGTTACGATGTGCAGAACGCTCTGCAAATCGGAACCGACAGCGAAGGCGGGTATCTCGTGCCGGACGAGTTCGAGAGAACACTCATCGAAGCGCTGGCAGAAGAAAACCTCATGCGCCAGGTTGCCAATGTGATTACCACTTCGTTCGGAGACAAGAAGATCCCGGTGGTAGCGTCCAAAGGCACAGCAGACTGGACGGACGAGGAAGCAGCCATGCACGAAAGCGACGAAGCGTTTGGCGTGGTTACACTCGGCGCGCACAAGCTGACCACGATGATCAAGGTTTCAGAGGAGCTGCTTAACGACAGCGTGTTCAACCTTGAAAACTACATCGCAAAAGAGTTCGCAAGACGAATCGGACGAGCGGAAGAGGAAGCGTTCATCGTTGGCAACGGCACAGGCAAACCAACAGGCTCGGTTAACAGCGCAGATGTTGGGGTGACCACTGCAGGCGCGGCAATCATCATGGATGAGATTATCGACCTGTACTACGCTTTGCGCGAGCCTTACCGCAGGAACGCTATATTCATCACCAACGACGCGACGATCAAAGCGGTGCGTAAACTCAAAGACGGGTCCGGCCAGTACTTGTGGCAGCCGTCCGTGCAAGCAGGAAGGCGGGATACGATATTGAACAAGCCGGTCCGGACGTCGCGGCGGACTTTAAAAACATCGGAGAGGAACTCGATTCGATCCTCGCACTGTTTGGACTGGAGGAAAAAATCGCACTGGCCCGGCGGACTTTGGCATACGTTGAAGAAAGTCACCCTGTTCCGGAACTGTCACGCGAGCTGGACGCTCTCATCCGTGAAGCATCGATAGCCGACATTGTGACGAGTGACTCCGACTTGACCGAACGGATTGCTGACCTGCGACGCCGGATCGTTTTCTCTCACCCGGATCTCGATTTCGAAAAACTGTTGATCTGTGCGAATCCACATCCTCGATCAGGGCATATGTGCGACCAATATCTCGGGCGGCATGCCACGAACGGCGAAGGGCTGATCGTCGTCGAGAATTGGCGATCAGACGAACCGATCGAGACGTGTATCACGGAGTCGCTTCCCGACGGTCAGTTTCATCACGCCGACCTTTCGTTCGAAGCGGATCGGGTCGTCTACTCATTCTGCGAGGACTTGGAGGGCAACAGTCGCTATCAGCAGCATTGGATTTACGAAACAGCGATTGACGGATCCTGGACGCGTCAGTTGACCGGGACCGAGCGCGATCCACTCACGCGGGGTGAGGGTCGCGAGACGGTCGTCATCGAGGATTGGGATCCGTGTTACTTGCCGGACGGCGGGATCGCCTTCATCTCGACGCGGGCCCAATCGTACGGTCGGTGTCATGGCGGACGTTACGTGCCCGCATTCCTGCTGTACAGGATGGACGGCGACGGCAACGAGATCCAACGACTCTCGTACGGCGAGGCGAACGAATGGGATCCGGCTGTTCTGCCGGACGGACGTTTGGTCTACACGCGTTGGGATTACATCAATCGACACGACGTCGTGTTCCAAGGGCTCTGGACGACGCATCCCGACGGAACGCAGACGGCCCACTTCTACGGCAGCTATTCGCGCAGTCCTTGCATGACGGCTGAAGCGCAGCCGATCCCCGGGACGAACAACGCCGTACTCTCGACCGCGACGGCCCATCATGGATACACGAACGGTTCGATCATGATCCTCGATCCGGCGATGGGCGAGGACGGGCCCGACCCGATCACGCGTCTGACGCCGGAGATTCCGTTCCCCGAGGCAGAGCCGACGCAGAGCTGGCAGACGAAGAATCGCGCGATGGCACCGTGGCCGATCAATGGTACGTTGTCGTTATGTGCGTACAGCGAGAACGGTGCCGGCGGTCCCTATTACATCTACCTGATCGACAAGTTCGGCGGACGGGAGCTCGTCTATGACAACAAAGTCGCGTCGGCCGCGATGCCAGTTGTACCGCGTCAGCGTCCGCCCGTTTTGCCGTCGTCGCTGCCGCCGAGTTTGGCGTTGACCTACGGATCCGATCCGAACGTGCCAGACGAAGGGGCGTTCTTCGTCCAGGACGTCTATCGCAATCGACATCTAACGGATGAGAACACAATCGAGCGAGGCGATATCGCGGCGATCCGCGTGAACGTCATTCTGACGCAGCCGACGCGTGACAAGTGGGAACGCGGCTCCGTCTCGAACGAAGTCGTCAAGCGACCGCTCGGAACGGTTCCGGTCGAACCGAACGGATCGGTCGCTTTCCGTGCTCCGGCAAACGTCCCGCTCCAGCTTCAGGCGTTGGACGCAAACGGGATGGCCGTCATGACGATGCGTTCATGCGTCTACCTTCAACCGGGTGAAACTCAGACCTGTATCGGGTGTCACGAACAGCGAACCGAAACGCCGCCCGGGGGCGGAGGGCCTGTCAGGATCCGTGACATCAAACCGAGTCCCGGCGTTGATTACGACAATCAAGGATTCTCGTTCACGCGAACGGTTCAGCCGGTGCTGGATCAGTACTGCATCGATTGCCACGGACTGGGGCGTCAGACGGAAGAGGGGCGCAGCGCTCCTCGGGATTACATTTTCGCATTGCCCGAGGCGACGGGTGAGCGGAACGATTTTCAAAGGATGCCCGTCTCGTACAGTGCATTGGTCTCGAACGCACGCCCACGTCTCGCGCACCGCAATTCGGAAACGACGACAAGCCTGCCCCGCGATTACTTCTCACACGCTTGCCCCATGCCGGCCATGTTGCTGGAAGGGCATCGCGGCGTTGAGCTTCCGCAAGAGGATTTTGAGCGGATCGTGACCTGGCTGGACATGAACTGTCAGTGCTACGGCGTCTACGGCTGCAATCGCGAGGAGCAGCGAAAGGTCGATCCCGACGCCGAAATTGCTTTCCGTACGCATGTCGCCGACCGTTTCGGGGAAGAGCTGGCCGCCCAACCGCTCGGGGCATTGATCAATTTCGCCGACGTGAGTCAAAGCCGTATCTTGATGGGACCGTTGTCGATATCACAAGGCGGATGGGAACATATCTCGCCGGCATTTACGTTAGTGAGCGATCCGGCCTATCAACGTATGGCCGAGTTGGCCGCCGCTGTGCGCGATTGCCTCGCGTCGGAACAGGACACTCTGTCGAGGAAGGAAATCATCCGCCAATCCCTGGACGCGGAAGGCTTGATTGTTGCGCCGTGATTTGTCGCCCTCCATTCCCACTACG
>JABGPX010000744.1 GCA_018644745.1 Spirochaetales bacterium | reverse complement strand
TAACTTAACACCCGAACAGGATCCGGAGTTTGTAACCCTGCTTTCAAAAAATTATGCCCGTCTGGAAGAGCAGTACGCCAACGCCCTGCGTCAGGCAAAAGAACAGCTGCAGCAGATGTTCGACTCGTCTCAATAGGGAAGTGCCCCTTGCCGTCGAGAACCGACCAAAACTCCCTGCCCCTGTCATTCCGGCATCTTGCAGACAAAGTGCATCGTGAAATGGCGCAGCGCCTGCAGGAGATATGCCGGATCGATAGAAAGTCGTTTTTCTCGCGCCTTAAAGGAGCTTGTCCGAGACGCAAAGATCTGGTCACTTTCAGGTCTGACAATCGGAGTATCTTCCGTCCACAAATCTTTTACCCAATGGGATATGCCAAGTTTGGCGGATCACCTCGATGAGTACCGCGTCAACCGGGGCTTTGATGTGCTGCTGATATATGGATCTCATGATGATCTTAGTTTTAAAAGAGAGCTTTTGATCTTAAGCCCCTGTTAACCTCGGCATTGGAAAAGAGAAGACCCAATCGTTGATTTTCATTCTTTTTCCTCTATACTATTACTGTTTGAATAAAAAATAGCCGTAGAGGTAAACCATGACAGCTCCAAGATGGAATCTTAACAATATTTATCCCGATTTTAATGATGAGAAATATAGATCTGATGTACAAAAACTAGCCGTGGCGATCGAGACACTGTCCAGCGCGATCTCGTCACCGGAAAAAACCGGAGATAGTGTATCCTGGACCGCAAAGTGCATCGACGGGTATAACACCGCGACTGATCTCTATGAAAACCTCGGCTCTTATGCTTATACAAGGTTCTCAACGGACACCAAAGACGCAGAAGCGAGTAAGGAACTGAACAAACTCGAGGAAGCGGCGCTTCCGTTGAAGAGCACACTTGTGGCATTCCGTAACAGCCTTGCGGATATTGCAGAAATAGTGGCTGGTGAGTCTTTCAGAAACGAACTCGAAACCCGATGCGGCGAATCCTACGCCTTCTTTCTCGGGGAACAGCTGGAGTTGCAGAAAAAACAGATGTCTCCAGCCGAAGAGGACCTGGCGGAGGATCTGGCGAGAGCAGGCGGAAGCGCGTGGACGCGACAGCAGGAGGCCATTTCATCAACTCTGTCGATGCTATGGGATGAACAGACAGGAGAAAGAAAAACCGTTATACAGCTTCGATCACTTGCGTTTTCTCCTGACCGGACGGTTCGGAATAAGGCCTTCAAATTGGAAACCGAAGCATGGAAACAGGTAGAAATCCCCATCGCATTTTCGCTGAACGGGGTTAAAGGCTTTTCCGTGAGCCTGAACAAACGTCGCAGCTATGAGCACAGCCTCGAAGGACCGCTGATGCAGTCCAGGATCAGCAGAGAAACTCTCGACGCGCTCATCTCCGCAATGGAGCAGAGTCTGCCTGCATTTCGCAGATACTTGAAAGCTAAGGCCAAATATTTAGGGTTAGACACCTTGCGGTTTTCTGACCTCTTTGCTCCAGTCGGCTCAAGCTCGAAAACTTGGAAGTATGATGAAGTGAGAAGCTACATCGAGAAACAATTCAGCAAGTTTTCGCCTGAAATGGGCATGTTTGCCAAGCATGCTTTCGACAATAACTGGATTGACGCGGAATCCAGAGAAGGTAAAATCGGCGGAGCCTATTGCACAAGTTTCCCTCTCGCCGGCGAAAGCCGGGTGCTTTGCAACTTCGAAGGCTCCTTTTCTGATTTATCCACCATCGCCCATGAGCTAGGACACGCGTACCATCACCACATATTGAAAGAGGATTCAGGTATCCACCGGGAATATCCCATGACTCTCGCCGAAACCGCGTCTATCTTCGCGCAAACACTTGTTTTTGATGCTGCCTTACAGGAAGCCGATGACGAAGGAAAACTCAACGTTATCGAAGAGTTTCTTCAGGACACCAATCAGGTAATAGTCGATATTCTCTCCCGATTCTACTTTGAAAAAAAGATCTTCGATGAAAGAGCGAAAGCAGACATCACACCGGATGAGTTTTGCACCTTTATGATCGATGCTCAGAAAGCCGCATATGGAACGGGATTGGATCCAGAATATTTGCATCCTTACATGTGGGCCGTGAAGCCGCACTATTACAGCCACGATCTGGCATTCTACAATTTCCCCTACTCTTTCGGGCAGCTCTTCGGACTCGGTCTCTTCAGCAGATATAAAGAAGAGGGTCCGTCTTTTGTGCCGTTATACGACGACGTTCTTCGGGCAACAGGTCGAGACAACGCAAACGAAGTAACCAAACAGGCGGGATTCGATATAGAGGACGCCGATTTTTGGATGGCCGGAATCAAACAGATTGAGGGTTATATCGACACCTTTGAAAAGCTGGTCGATCAGGTCTAAGTTGAGCCATAAAAGAGCTGCCGAGACAATTTTTTCAGCCGCTCCATATCATCCCATGAAAAACCCGTCCATTCCATGGGGAGCACGCTGTTGCTTTGATATATCGGCTCCTCCGCGATTGGATACCGGGAAGCGGAAACGCTTTCCTTCCAGAGAGCCGTGCCGGGCACAGGTGAATATTCGGCCACCGAGGCCCGGATTCCTGAAGAGGTGACATAGCGTATAGATTCTTCTACCTCTGCTGCATATTGGCCGGGCAGACCTGCGAGAATATAGGCGATAATCTGATCACTTGCAAATCCGGCTCGTTTCAGCATTTCTATCTGGGAAAAGAACTTGCCTGTATCTACCTTGCCGTCGTGGATTTCATGGAAATTATCAGATGAACTCTCGAATCCCATCCTAACTTCTCGAAAGCCCGCCTTCTGCATTAGAAGCGCGGTCTCGGTGTCCAGATATCGGATATGGATTGCATTTGGCGTATAGAGATCAATCGAGAGGGCTGAGGCGATAATACGCTCAAGCAAAGGAATTAGCAGCATTTCCTTTCTATATAGTAACGCATCATCATAAAACGCAAAGCTTCTTACACCGGCCTCCGAAGCCATGGCCGAGATAATCTCAAATACTTCGTCCGGTTCACCGGCAGTGAAGCTTGGACATAAAATCCTCGAAGCGCAATAGTCACAGCTGAGCGGACAGCCATTATTAAGTCGAATTACACCGGCGCCGCGCCAGATATCCGCGTCAAGGAGGACTCGACCATCCGGTTTCCCGACCGGAACGGGCAATCCCATTGAACCAAGAAGGGATCCTAACTCCACACCGGCATCTCCGGCTACAACGTGATCAGCGTCGATGTTGTGACGGCAATGCGTTTGCAGCAGAGTGGCATAGATCCCGCCAATAACGATCGGCGTATCCGGAAACAGAGTCTTTGCAGTCTTCGCTGCCTCTGCGACCCCAGGGTACCAGTATGTCATACCGGAAGTAATCAAGATCACATCCGGTACAAGGCCGGATAATCTTTCTCTAAAAGATTCTTCAACAATGCCATATCTAGCGTATTTTCTCTCGAATGGTACGATCCCGTCCGGTAAGTCTGTGATCTGACGAAAAAACTTACCTGTTCCATTCTTGCGACGTGAGGGTTCTCCGAGAGCTCTGGTGCTGGCAGAATCGTGATAATCAAGGGCATCGGCGATTTTTATATCAAACCCTGAATTCTCAAGCCATTTGCCGATTCGCATGAGTCCCAACGGCTTATGAAAAAGATCGAATAGAGCGAAATCGTACACCGGAGGATTTATCAATAATGCGAGCGGTTTACTCATAACGTATGGCAAAGCATAAAGCAAAAGATTACAGTTGAGCAACGAATCAAAGAATCATTTCGTCTGGGGGAATAGATGAGCAGGAAAAAAGTCCTTATAACCGGCGCGGGTGGCACAATTGCGGGAAAGGTAATTCCCGACCTCGCAAAACGTTTTGATCTTACGCTCATGGATATTAGTCCGATAAACCGAGAAGGGAATGAGATTCCGAATGTTATCATCGCGGACCTTCTCGACCGTGACCGAAATGCATACCGGGAACATTTCCGAGGAGTAGACGCGATTATTCACAGGGGTTTTGTAAAAAGCGAAAATTGGGGAAAGAGTTTCTGGGC
>JABGPX010000743.1 GCA_018644745.1 Spirochaetales bacterium | reverse complement strand
GGATGATCGACCTCCCCGACGGCACTCTCGGCGTATCGTCTCACATCATGCGGGGTGAGAGCCAGGAGTTCGCTCAGATACTCTCGGTGTCCGAGGACGGCGGCAAAACCTGGAAGGAACGGGCGACTATCGCTCATGACGGCTATCATCGATTCTGCGAAGGTGCGGTCGTAATCCTCAATAACGGGAATGAGATCGCCTGTGTAATGCGGGAAAACCATTCCGCGGGTATCCCCTGTTTCGCGGTATTTTCTAAGGACAGCGGCAGAACCTGGTCACCGCCTCAGATGCTTCCCTTCGCTCTTCACCGACCATATGCAAAACAGCTTCCCGACGGCCGCGTGCTCGTTACCGGCAGGCATGTCAACGGCGGTGCGGGTACGTATGCCTGGTGCGGCGATTTGAGGAAGGAAGCTGGAACCTGGTCGGTCGGCGGCCCGCGCAGCGTTAAAACTATCAATCTGAGCGATGAAGCGCTCGTGATAGAACACGGCGCGAGTGACGGCGCACGATACTCTCTGCTCCCGCCCGAGTCCGCGAGAAGTACTTTTTCTTTCGAGGCCCGCGTCAGAATCGAAGGCCCGCCGGATGCTCCGGCGGCAATCATGTCCGTAGGAACTCATAATCAGCACGGTGGTAAAAGCGTTGTCTATCTGTCATCGAACAGAATCGGTACGAGCTTCGACAGACCCGACCGCAACATCCCGGTTGATATGACGGAGTGGAGAAAAATTACTCTCCGGCATAGAAAAGGACTTTTTGAGGTTCTCATCGACGGAGAAAAAGCAATTTCAGGTTGTGTATTCCACGATCAGGGAGTTCCGTCGGAGTTCCACGGCGCAAACCCTCAGAATAGAACTACCTTCGGGCAGATCGGCGAATCCGGAAAGAGCTTCTGGCGGTCGGTGAGTTACGAAGTAGAGAACCCGACTCTCGAAAACACGAGCTGGAAATGGGAAGCTGCCGGCGGGGAACATCCTGATCAGTATCAGCGGGAAAGACTAGTCCAGTTCCATGCCAACGATCCGCATCAGGCGCCGAATCCCGATCACGGGTACAGCTCATGGCTTTGCCTCGATGACGGCACCATCGCCTTTGTGGATTATACGAACTGCGGAGACACGCCCGGCTTGAGTCACATCGTTGGGCTGAACTTTAGACTCGAGGAGATATAGCGGCAGTCCGTCGACAATTCGATTATTACGCTATCCATTATCTTCTGACTCCAATCCCCAGATTCCTTCGGACGTATACCAAACCCAATCTCTTTGATATGGGAGTGAAGCGTTCTCTTCAGAACATGCTGAATATACCGCTCAGCAAAGACTTTCCTAATGCCGATTTAATTTGCGTCTGCAGAGTCGCGCATAAACAGGTTATTAACGGTATAATGGTGTTGCCCTGGCAGGAGGCCCTTGGACATATCGGGTTCTGATTATTAGCTATGTCGCAGACTTCGACAGCCTTCGGGGTCTGTCGTTCAGAGTCACCGAAGGGAATTACCCGATAAAGCGATAGAGAGTAAGCAGCACCGTTAGTATCGTGAATCCGGCACTCATGAAGAAGAACATCATATTAAATCGGGAATTCATCTGCCCTAAAAGGTCCTCGAAACGTTTATCAACACCTTTAAAACGTGAGTTCATCTGGCCTATGAGATCTTCGAACCGTTTGTCGACAGCCTCGAACCGCTTGTCGACAGCTTCGAATCTCCTATCCACTGCCGCAAAACGTTCATCCATACGTTTGAAGCCTTCACGTATGGTGTCTGTAATCGAGCGGATATCACTTTTTAGCGATCCCCGGTCCTTGATGTATTCCCCCCGATCGATCATACGTTCCACCAATATTACTCGGGCTTCTCTAAATACTGCCGCTATGGCATCCGGCATATGCGAAAACCACGATTCTATACGAAGTTGCATACAGTCAGACAAATCAAATGTGATTTTTCGATATGCCCACTACATAGTTGTGAAGAGATTGTTCATTCTTCATATAAGTGGACAATCAAGAGTCTTCAGCACTCCCTATCCAGTATCCCTCTTACAATCTAAAAAAGGCACTTGGTATTTTCAAGAGTAGTTCGTTAACCTGAAGTTAATCCACCGCCTAGAGTCTTTTCAAATGAAAATCCTAGTCTATAAAAATATTGTGCCCTGTACAGAGTTGCTATATATTCAAGAAATCATCAATTAGAATGTTTGCTTGTTTGAGAATTGCCTTCAGGGTTCCTTCCGGGATATCCCCTGGATGATTCGGAATTGTCGTTCTTGCTCTGGATGTGGGATTCCACCAGATTTCGTGGCTTCCCTTAGCTTGGCGGTAAACTCGAATCCTAAGCGTTTCAACGTTTTAACAATATCCTGGTAGGAAAAGCCGGATAACCTACCCATTAAATTCCAACAGCAACATCAAGTTCAATCTTGTTTTGAATCTTTTTCAAAGTCGGTGGGATTGGATCGCCATGTTCAATATACGAATCGAGTAATTTTCTTGCGACGTCCTGAGCAATTTCTACGGTTTCGGCAATGGTGCGTCCTTGTGCCACCATACCCGGAAGGCTATCGGATGTCGCCAAAAACTGACCATTCTCAATTTTCTCAATATTTAAATGTATCGAATACTCTTCTCCCATATGATCCTCTGACCACAATATAATGGGTAAAACTGCCTTATGCAATCAGTGCAGGGCATAGGCCAATTCCCCCTTAGTAGGAAAAGCTAACCGCAGTTGAATGGGCCGATCGATCTCCGAGAGTAGGAAGGACGGCAAATATCGGAGTAGAGAAACGTTTTGAGCTGATGCAGGCGTTCTCAGCATCAGCCTGCTCCATCCATTATCATCTGACTCCAATTTCCAGATTCCATCGTATTTCCTATTCGCGGCTCGTAGCTCGTCAAGAGATTCCTTTTATGATTGAAGGAACAGATTCGAGAACTCAGTGTATGCTGTTTGGGGAGATCCACTCAGCTAAGATCTCAGCGATAGACAGCTCAGTCCGCCGTCTACTTTTTCGAATTCTGTCATTTCTGCTTCAACCAGGTTGTAACCCAATTCAGAAATATTCTTTTTTGTAATTGGAAATCCTGCCGGAATAACAACCGTGTCGTTTATCCAAATACAATTTGAAGCATAGCTTTCCTTTTCCGGTACTATAATTGTATTAAAGGCCCCAAAATCCGGCACAGAAATAAACTCCCCGCATACCAGCAGGTTATTCCTTTCTATATAGGCTGATCCGGTCTTTAGATGAAGTACTTTTTCAACCTTGATAGTCGAACCGGTCATGCCATATTTTTCTAGTATTTCGATAACCTGTCCAGCGCCATTTTCATTGGTTCGTTCTGATAGCCCGATATAATAGTGATCCCCCACCATCATAATATCACCGGCTTCAACGGTTCCGGGATCTTTTATTTCCTCGACTACAGAGAAAAACTGGCTTGCCACATGCTTCATCTTCAGGATTTCACCTTTTCGTGAAGGAGCACCTGGGTTTGTTATAATCGCGCAATGTGGAGTTAATAACGCGGTGTCCTCGACGAAAGTTGAATCCGGATATTTTTCATCCGCTTCTAATACTGTAACATCGAGTCCGCACTTTTGAAGAATGTCTACATATTTCTCATGTTGTATGAGAGCTTTATTATAATCAGGAATTCCCAGGTCGCATGTCGTCAATCCATAAACGATGCTTTCTCCTGGTGTTCGGACTATTGCTTTTGAAAACATGGTTATACTCCTTTTGCAAAGATCCGTTTATTTGACGATGGTTACTATTACCTGAACAAGGTCGGGAGCCTCCGTTTCCCTCTGGTCGGAATAAAAAACCAGGAGTACGGTATTGTCGGCGATCTGCACGGCGCCGGTGTACGCGCCGTCTTTATTATACCAGTCGATGACTGTCTGCGAACCAAAGGTTGCTCCGTCGTCGAGAGAGAGAAACACTACAACTTCCTTTTTTGCATAATCCCGTCCGCTCAGGAAGACAATGCCGTCGGAAAGACGTCTGAGCAGCGGCCGCTGAAGTATCCCTACTTCAGCGGCAATATCCTGC
>JABGPX010000741.1 GCA_018644745.1 Spirochaetales bacterium | reverse complement strand
ATTACCCGGGTTGAGCTCAGCGCGGCGTGGGTCGCGCTGATATTTCGTCCCGCTATAAATAGATTCTTTATATTTTTTGAGTAAAGGCATCGGTAGGGTATGCCGTAGGGTGAAGGAGCGGGATGAAAGATAGTACCGCCCTGTTTTTTGTAAAATCCTTCCGGGAAATGATCATCCATGGTCCAGCCGCCGAAGGCAACAATATCCTCAAAGTGACGGCCCTCAGCTTCTACATCGTTCTGTGTGAGAATATGATCGCCGATAAATCTCCGGCTCTCCCTTTTCCCCGGAAGAAATCCTGTCCAATCGAGCACCCAGTTGTCCGCGCCGTGATCTCCTCTGTTCTTGATATGATCCCAAACGCCATAGGCGATTTTTACAAGCTCGTCCCGCAGGTCTTCAGAATCGTGGATTGAATCATCCGTGCCGCCGACTTCGAGCCACCAGAAATTCTGCGTACCGGTAAGCGTATGCTCGCGTTCAGGGAACTCACCGTCGTTGTTGTAGCGGTATGCCCATGTCGGCGGGATGTACTCCTGAAACCTGTCTGTTTCCCTCGCCTGGATCAGGCACGACATTCCCATGGTTTTTTTGTCGGCGGTTTCCGGAGCTATCGATTCATCGTGATCTCCTCTCTTCTCCCGACCGATCCGAAACTCGGCTCCTGCTATAGCTCCGATGGTACCGTCTCCCGTGCAGTCGGCGAACAAATCCGCACGGATGCTGTGCCAGGTTTCGGTCGTCATCTGCCAGCCGGTTACACCCGTGATCCTGCTATTTTCGTGCTCAACCTTGTTAACGCTGCAATTGAGAAACAGCAGCAAATTCTCCTGGAAGCGGGCCTTTTCCCACAGCACGCTGTCCCAAACCGAATAGCTCGGATAGGTCTGACGATAGCTGTTCTCGAGCTGTATCTCTTCGAGAATTCCGGTTTCATGATTATTGTCGCCGTGGGCGCCGCTGATCCACATCCGAATCTCGCTCGACGCGTTTCCGCCGAGTACCGGCCGATCCTGAACCAAGGCAGTTTTTGTTCCTTTACGGGCTGCGGAAATCGCCGCAATAAGCCCGGCCATCCCGCCGCCGATAACGCAAAACTCTACATCGTGGTGTTGTTCTCTCATGTTCAAATAGTAGCAGAAATACACGTGATAGGCATCCCGATGCCGAATTATGGTCTCAGAGCTTCCTGAAGGCCTTCTTCGATCCAGCCGGAATTCCAATGGTGGCTCAGGTCCTGCCGAGCCAGGAAGGTGTGTTCGAGTCCCGTTTCATTCATCGCTGCAGACAATGTGTTCATTTCTTCATGAAATGCTTCGCCGGAGATCATGATCAGCTTATGATTTTCCCGCGATGAAGACATGAGCTCCAAAATCGTGTTTGCAGGAAGATCATTACACCACGAGACATCGTCTTGATAAAAAGGAACCGGGTTGTATCGATGACGGTCTACGCCAACAACGGGAGAGTCGAAAATAATCGTCGCGGAGATTCGGTCAGGTATCATCCGGGTTATATTCCAAGCACCTAGGCCGGATTTGCTGAAGCCGATAAGTACCAGCGGTCCATTATCGATCTCGAGTATCTGGTCGACCGCCTGTCTTCGGACCGCCTCGTTATACCAAACCAGATGGGGAAATACGATGTGATGAGCCGAAAGCCCGGGAAAATCGGGAATATTTCGGGGAGCAGATCCATACGTGGTATCACTAGGCTCGGTTGCCGGTAGAAATACAAGTTTTGACATGATTATAACACCTGGATTCATAGTATAGAGGAGTTCTCGTTTTGATCCATTGATTAGGGGTCATATCGACAGCATATGTGAGGATGCGTTTTAATCGATCAAAATGAGAACTCCCGGCACAAATTCAGCAGATTTCGGCCTTTCTCAATATGACCGATCGAATACGACTCTCACTCGTATACTTGCGCCTTATCTAATGAAGAATAGTTCATATTGAGAATCGCTCCATAGTATACATGAAAAAATACCTTCATCCAGGCTTGCGTATTTCCACCTATTTAGTACTATTCCCCATCCAGACCGAGGAGTATGAAATGGCTCTGATACATGATGAATTAAAAGTAAGAAATAGCGTTGTAAAAAACAGGATTGTGTTTCCTCCGATCGTTGTATTTCATGCTGAAGACGACGGCCATGTGGTCGATTGGCATGTTTCTCATTACCGCAAACGAGCTGAGGGCGGATGCGGGATTGTAATAGTTGAAGCAACCGCCGTGCAGCGTAAGGGTCGGCTGAACAGCTCTCAGCTAGGGATATGGGATGATGAATGCATCGCCGGGTTATCCAGAATTGCGAAGGCATGCAGTGATAACGGTGTGTTGGCTCTCATTCAGATACACCATGCGGGTTTGAAGGCAACCAGAGAGGTAACTGAGGATAGAGTATCTGCTTCTCAATATGGAGACGGCGGGAAATCTGCGAGAGCCATGACTCTCGAGGAGATCGGGAATACAAAAACCGCCTTTGTGGACGCTGCGGTTCGAGCGCAGAAAGCCGGATTTGACGGAGTAGAGCTGCATGGAGCTCACGCTTATCTGCTGTCTCAATTTGCCTCGTCGGTGGTGAATCGGAGATCTGACCACTATGGGGGCAATCCTGAGAATCGCACCCGTCTTGCGAAGGAAATCATCACGGATATACGCAGGTCGGTTTCAGCGGATTTCATCATCGGATACCGAATGGGCTGTAATGAGCCTGACCTGGATGACGGAATAGAAATCGCCAGGATGCTCGAGGAGTATGGAGTGGATCTGCTCCATATTTCCGCCGGATTTGGCGGGACGCCTGAACCCGAAGCACCTAAGGATTTTCCTGAGAATTGGATTGTCTGGGGGGGAACCGTGATCCGAAAACAAGTGAAAGTGCCGGTAATCACCGTAAACGGAATAAGAACTCATGAACAGGCAAATTGGCTTCTCGACGGCAGATCTGATTTCGTGGCTTTGGCAAGGGCTCTTCTCGTTGATCCAGATTGGCCGCTGAAAGCCAAGTCTGGCGAGGAAATTGTTACCTGCATGGAATGCAAACCTCGATGTAAGTGGTTCGGCGATCCGGAGTCCTGCCCTCGCTTTGATAAAGCATGGCTCCCGGTCTGAACGGAAATTTTGCTTGTAGAAAGTAGCGGATTACGGCATGATTTGGGCAAATGGAAGAAAAATACAAGGATAAAACCGCGAGTATTCGTGAAGTGTTCCTTTACCTGCGTCGATTCCGGGGAAAGTCCTTTGTAATAAAGATCGACTACCCACTTACAGAACTGCCTGTTTTCCCTTCCCTTATTCGAGATATCGCTCAACTGCGTGAGATCGGCATCAATATCCTTATTGTTACCGGCGCGCGTGAGCGAATCGACGACGTGCTGGAGCGGTATGGCGTTGAAAACATCATGCACGGGCCGGTGCGGATTTCATCTCCCGACGCGATGCCGTTTGTAAAGATGGCTGCTTTCGATGTGGCAAACAGGATCATGACCCTTCTTACCGCAAACAATATTAGTGCTGTAATAGGAAATTGGGTGCGGGCCAGGACTCTTGGCGTGGTCGACGGTGTCGACTACATGAGCACCGGATGGGTAGAACGTATTCTCACAGATCAGCTCAATACTCTGCTTGAAGACGGGATTGTCCCCATTTTCCCATGCGTCGGTTGGAGCTCGAGCGGAGAACCATACAATGTGTCGTCGAACGAATTGGCAGGGAAACTCGCTCAGGCAGTTGGCGCGTCCAAGCTGTTCATTATCCAGAACGGTAAGAAGGACTGGCCCTCGAGAATGACAGTCTCGGAAGCCGAGACATTCTTAGAAAGCGGCACGGCAATCGATTATGACTCTTCTGAACTGCTCAAATTGGCCAGAGATACCTGCATCGGCGGTGTTGAGCGGGTTCATGTCGTGAATGGTTCTCGAGACGGGATAATACTTCAGGAGGTATTTTCCAACTTGGGTGCCGGAACCATGGTATACGCCAATAAATATGAGCAGATTCGAAGCATTCAGCCTGAAGAAGTACCAGAAGTATTGAGGATTCGTGAGCCCGGGGTGCA
>JABGPX010000740.1 GCA_018644745.1 Spirochaetales bacterium | reverse complement strand
GATGAGACTTCGGGCCTCCTCGGCGTTCATCACCATGGGTTTCTCCATCAGCACATCCACGCCGGCTTCAAGACACGCCGCCGCCTGATCGTGGTGATACACATGGGGAGTGATGATAAACACAGCGTCCGGTTTATGTTCCGCCAGGAGCTTTAGCAAATCCGGCTCATTCGGCGGCGTATCGATTCCGGCTTCCTGAAACACTTTTTCAGTCTCTAACAACGCCGCAGAGGAAGGTTCGCATAACGCGACAATGTCAGTCGTATCATTCTGTTTAAGAATTCCCACGATGTGGTTGCGGGCCATTCCGCCGCAGCCGATCATGGCCATTCGAGTTTTGCTTTGCATATGAGTTCCACCTAATCTGCTTTTCTTGGAGCTTAAACTATCATAACCCTCGAGTCTATGCATGGCCGCGTCTCCAAAATTTCTGTATATTTTCTCTTATGACAGTGATTATCCCCGAGCAATTCAAGGAAACGAAATCCGGAGAGGCATCCGTCGAAATACGCGGAGCTGTTATCGGTGAAGTTCTTCAGAAACTATGCGAAGAGTACCCGTCACTTCATGATAAGTTGTTTACCAGGACCGGAACACTCAAAAAGACTGTAAACCTCTATTTGAACAAGGAAGATCTCAGATATCTCAGAGGAATGGATGAACCGGTAACCATGGCGGACGAGTTAATTATTCTGCCGCCCGCTTCAGGTGGGTAGTCCGCCGGTTAGGTAATCAGATCAGCAAGGTCGAGCTGCCTCAACTTTTTATCGCTGGGTTTCATCGTTGTTTCATCCCAATCCATTGCTGCGAGAAATTCCTTAATCATAGTTGTATCATCAAGATCAATACCTCGGACGTTTCCTTCAGTAAGAGGGGGATGACCAAGCATTCGGCCGGGCACCTTCCACTCGAGAGGATTTACCCCTTCCCGCAGGTTGAACATCCGGCGGACGTTTGCGATTCGCTCACCTGCCTCGAGGACATCATGCATTGTCCACTCCCATCCGGTAACGGCGGTAAGAAAATCGGGAATTGCTTGAGAGCTGTAAGAAAGATATCCGAACATACAGAGTCCCGCGGAGTTCACCACGTGCATGAGGTTGACCAGCTTCTTTTGATCTTCACCCCGTCCTGAATATTCTGTTCTCTCGTACGCGTCGAAATCGAGTCCGGTACCCCCGGGAGGAGCAATAAGCTCGCCGCCCTGGGTGTGCCGTCCGGGTGTCGCTTCGAGTTGATAGGTGAGTGCCAGGCCGGGAGTAAACCTCGGGTCGTGCATCGCCAGCTCCTGGCCGCCGACATGCATAGCGAACTGGTCAGCGCCGTTTCCAATTCTCTCCGCTGCGATTTTTACGCCGTCGGAAAGCAGTTTTCCAAAGCCGGTTCGGGCGGCGATCTGCGAAGTAAGTTCGACGATCGCTTCATCGTTTCCCCAGTTCAGCTTCAGCCCGCCGGTGTCATCGTCAGATATAATTCCATTCTCGTAACATTCTATCGCAAAGGCCACTGTGCTGCCGGCGGATATCGTGTCTATGCCGGACCGGTTGCAGATATCATTGATCTTGATAATCGATTCAAGATTGTCATTCAAGCACGAGTTGCCGAAGGCAGCCAGGGTTTCATATTCCGGTTTGTGGACACCGGCGGGAACCGCGTATTTGCCCTCGACAGCCTTCATTCTTCCCCCGCAGCCAAGAGGACAACGCCAGCAGTAATACTTTTTCTCTTGAAGAGCGACAACGCTGTCGTCGCTGATCGCGCCGGCACTAGGAAAATCCACCGGTCCTGCTCCTCCCCAATTCTTCACCGGAGAATCTCCGCTCATTGCGGCCGGAGCGGTAATTTCGCAAGTTCCGTAATTTTTGAGTCCGGCTCCAGCCTCCTTTTCTTCCTTTAAGATCCGGTTTCTCAGAGCTTTTGCCGCGGCCTCATCCTCCATGGGAACGGGTAAAGAGCCTGAGACCAGAACCGCCTTGAGTCCTTTAGATCCCATCACGGCTCCGACACCCGATCTGCCGGCTGCCCGCCCCTTATCATTTATCACGCAGGCGATCTTCGACTGCATTTCACCAGCGGTACCGATACAAGCGATCCGGGTTTCCTTTCCATGTGCCTCTTTTAGTATATCTTCGGTATCATGGGTATCTTTCCCCCAGATCTCGCCTGCATCATGAAGTTCGGATTCACCGTTGATTATGGTAAGATATACGGGCTTCTCCGATTTACCCGTAAAGAATACTCCATCATATCCCGCGAATTTCATGTAAGGCCCAAAGCTGCCGCCGGAGTTCGCATCTCCCCACGTGTTGGTCAGGGGCGATTTGCATACAACTACATATCGTGAGCCGATAATAGCCGGTGTCCCGGTAAGAACGCCGGTGAGAAACCCGAGCAAATTGTCAGGACCGAGGGGATCGACATTTGGTTTTGTCCGGTCTATGAGGATGCGCGAACCGATGCCGTAACCGCCTATATATTTTCTGCAAAATTCCTCGCTCAGTTCCTCGTCTCGCATCGACCCGGTTGTAAGATCCACCCACAGCAGTTTCCCCATGTATCCGCGGCTCATAGCTACCTCCAGATCTGATTTCGTACAAATTTGTTTCTATTATCATAGTGCATGAAAACGGCTTCCGCAATGAGACTTCATGAGGAACCACTTTTGATTGTTGTTCTCCTTTGAAGTCAGGTTTATACTTCATGTACTGGACCGAATAATGTGGATTCCATTATTTGCAGTCTATACCTCCGGGGAGGATTTCTGTGAAACATTTCATCCATTCTTCTGTTAAAAATAGCCTCTTTGTCCTGTTGCTTCTGACAGCACTTTCGGCTTTTGCCGATCCGCCGTTCCGCTCTCCCGAACAGGTCATGGAACAGTGGCAATCCGCAATGTCGCGCCGGGATCACGAAGCACTCTCCCTCTGTTATTGGGAAAATGCGACGAACGTTGAGATTCCGCCTGAAGGTTTCCGGATATTTCATCACGACCTGGGTGAAATAATCGGTTTTCAGATTGAGCTCTTTACCTCCGCACGAGGAGAGAGGGGAAACCTGAGGTTCAATCTGAAGGAACCGGAAAGAGTGATGAATACGCCCAATGAAAGACCCGAGTTCATATACCCCGCTCCCGGTTCATACGCCTTTCAGAGTTTTCAGTTCGAGGAACGCCGGGGAGAATGGAAAATTGACTATCAGATTACGTTGCCTCGCATATATGAGTTTGTTGAAGCCGGACCGGCTCAGAAATGGGCGGATAAGAATAATAACTGGGTTCTGGAACCCGAAGAGCTGGCGACGCTATTCACCGTCGCCCGGTCAATTGGAACGGAACCTCAAAGAGCAAATAATCCGCTGCTCAAGCAGTTCGATCTCGATGGTAACGGATTCGTTGATGAAGGAGAAAGCCATATCGGTATTCGTTTGTTTTTTCAGGAGCGGCTGCGTCTTCTCTACCGATACAATCCTCTGCTCGCTGAGCAGTTTTTAGACGTCGATAAGAACGGCGAAATTAATTTCCATGAAGCGGACTCAGGTGTCTGGATGGCTATAGATGGTTTTCACGAGGGACCGCGCCATATCGCGGAGGATCCGCTGCATGGGAGAGCCGACTTCAACAATGACGGTTATCTCGGACTCGGCGAAATATTCGGATACGCGGATTTACTCTATCGAACCGCCGCGACACTGCCTGATCTGGCACTCCGCAATCCCGAGGATCTCAGAAACTGGATCGATGCCAACGGAGATGATCATATTAGCGGCAGCGAAATCAACGACCTCGGTATTATAATAAGGGATCTGCTCATTCAGGAGGAAACATACTCGGCGAATCCGGTAACCGCCCGTTTTGATAGAAACCGGGACATGTTTGTAAGTGCCGGCGAAATGGGCCTTGTACATGAACTGTTCCTCGAACGAATACTCCCTGGAATTATCAGCAGTTTTGAGGGACCGGATGATTGGGCCGAGATGCTGGGGCGACTTGATTTAAACAACAACCGGCGACTTGACGGTGAAGAAATCGAGCAGTTAATGGATCTCCTCAGAAATATTGAAAGAAAAATGGGCAGCTCGCCCGAC
>JABGPX010000459.1 GCA_018644745.1 Spirochaetales bacterium | reverse complement strand
ATCTGCGTTGATGCTCTCGAGACGCTGCATGATAGGGAGTTCAGAAGCGGCCTTGCAGAGGTTATTAAGCACGCGCTTCTCGGTGCCGCCGATCTTTTTGAACTCCTGGAAACTAAACCTGAAGCGGTTCTTTCGCGGGACACCGATGCCCTGGAACTGTGCATTGCCCGTTCTCTTGATATAAAAGGGGCTTTGGTTGAGGAAGATTTCAAGGAGCAGAACGTGAGAGCCCATTTGAATCTTGGTCATACATTCGGCCATGCCCTCGAGGCAGCGGCAGGTTTTGGCGAATGGAGCCACGGCGAAGCGGTCGCCTGGGGGATTGATCGGGCGCTATGGGCGGGGGTTGCCGCTGAAATTACCGATAAGGGTTATGCGGAAAGAGTCAGCAGGCTGCTGAAAATATACGGATATAAGATTGGATCCGACGCGGCTGGAACGCCGCCTGAATCGATTTTGGCGGCAATGGGACATGACAAGAAGAACCGAAGCGGGCAGATCCGGTTCGTCCTTCAACGTGATTTTGGCGAGACGCTGGTTTCACCGCTTGATGCAGAAATTCTAAGAACCGCAATTGGATTATTCTAAGACTCGTATATGCTGCTCAGCCGTTTGTACGCCTTGTCGAATAGTAGCCGCAGCTCTGTGTTTAGATTTTCTCCTGCGGTATCTACCAGAGCCTCGAGACTTGCCATGCTTTCCGATACAGCGTGATTAAAACTCTTCACCGGACGATACCAAAATATTGCGCCATCTGACTCTAGGCACAGGAATCCGATTCTTTTTCCAGCGGGTTTCATTTTGCATGGCAGAAGGATCTCATAAAGATGCTCGCAAATAACTTTCAAATTTTCTTCAGAATCGAGATTCTCATGGATTGGGGGAGAATCGAGCCATCCAGAATCCAGATCGATATACGGCAGGGCTGCCACAATAGTTTTCAATCGTGATCCGACAAGAACTTCCATCCCTTTGCTGGTGATTTTCCCGCGTAAATCCTGAAGATGGTCAATTCGGATATCCGCGATGCCGGCGGACAGCTGTCGAAAAACTCTTATCTTTTCCCAAGGGAGCACTGTGATTTTCTTCTTGCCCTTATATGGTTCGAGATCGAATTCCTGATCGGCAATCCAGATCTTCCAGGTGGTGTCTCTGTCCTTAGCGGGTTCTTTCAGGCGGCTGCGTGAAGGCCCTGCGTCCCGGGTACGGCCGGGCTCTCGGCTTCTGCTCTTGTCTCCCTGTCCCTGGGCGATACCGGATAATTCCCGTTTGAGGATCGGAGATATTTTACCGAGCCAATGTTCCTGGATGGGAGAAACTGAACGGGCGAACATTCTGGATGTTTTGACAATTTCTCCCGCCACTATGAAACGCGGAGACTCGCGAAAGAGTACGGACCCCGGGTGGATATAAATACGATCAGTTGTAAGGCTGCTGTAAGACGAGTTTTTCGCACGTCGACAAACGTGCTGGATGAGTCCTCGGGCGACGGAACATAGGTAGTCCTCAACCGGCCCGCCGCTGCCCATTGGCACACCAAGTTCTCCGACAATTTCGGATAACTGCCGGTGTATGTTCTCTATCTCGTTCATAACTCTCAGATCCAGGTAGCTTCTCGCACAGAATTTTTCCTTGTCTTTTGTCTTGCTAAAGCTTCGAAGTAATTCGATATAGCTGACAAAGTCACCATGGGGAGTTCTGAATGAATGATGAGCTCTCCGCGCCTCGAGCTCTTCCCCCTGTGGCAGCAGATAGGGCGAATTTGCGGAGAGAAAGGCAGTGGCGATTACGGACTCATCCACGACGGAAGGGTATGAATAGATCGCTTCAACGATAATCCGCGACAGCCGGGGTAGAAGGGGGAAACGCGCCATCATTTCGCCGATGGGCGTGAGGTTCCTGTCGGGTTTCAGAGCATCGAGAAGTTCAAGGGTTTCGACTGCTCCTCGTATACCCTTTATGTCAGGCGGAGATAGGAAATCAAAAGACTCAAATTCTTTGATTCCGAGCTCCGCCATTCTCAGCACAACTTCAGATAAATCGGTCCGGTATATCTCCTCCGTTGTAAACAGCGGTCGCTGCTCATAATCACTTCTCGAATAAAGGCGATAACATGCACCCGGCCCGGTCCTTCCTGCCCGTCCTTTCCGTTGATTACATGAGGCCTTTGAAATTGAATGCTCAACGAGGGACGAGGTGAAGGTTTGGGGATTATAGTAATTGAGCTTTGCCATACCCGGGTCAATAACAAATCGTATTCCATCGATGGTTACACTCGTCTCTGCGATATTGGTAGCGGCGATTATTTTACGCATACCCTTCGGAGCGGGCACAAATACCTGCTCCTGCTCTTCTCTGCTCAATCGGCCATACAGGGGTAGTACGAGCAATTCTTTTCGTTGGGGAAGACCGTATATGCCGCTGACACATTCTTTTATCACCCGCTCACCCGGTAGAAAAATTAGAATATCGCCAAGGTCATCGGAATCAACGATTTTTCTGACATGATCAATTACGTCGCTGACCAGGCTGTCGTTGCCCTCTTGTCGGGGCACGTATGTGAGAGCTACGGGAAATGTATGAGCGTCTATTCGTACAACCGGGCAGTCATCAAAATAAGCCGAAAAAATCTCGGCATTGATGGTGGCGGAAGAGATGAGTATCGAGAAATCACTGCGCCGTGACTGTATCCTCTTGAGCATTCCCAAGATGAAATCTATATTCAAACTCCTTTCATGAGCTTCGTCGACCATTATCATACTGTACCGAGTAAGATCCGGGTCCGCCTTCAGCTCCTGAAGGAGTATGCCGTCGGTCATGATTTTGATAATAGTTTCCTGGTTTGTCTGATCTTCAAAACGCATTTTGTAACCGACCTTGCCCGGAACAGTTGATCCAATCTGTGCCGCGATATAGTCGCATACCGAGAGGGCTGCTATCCGCCTTGGCTGGGTTACCCCAATTATCCCGCTGGACGAGTAGCCTGCTTTGTGCAGGATAATGGGCAGCTGGGTTGTCTTGCCTGAGCCGGTGGGGCTTTCTATTACAACTGCTCGATGCCGGGAGAAGATATCGAGGATTCGGTCTCTCTGCTGATATACCGGAAGGTCTTCAGCTTTAATCACGGAGTTCGCCTGTTACCGAGGACAGAAGAGGCCTTTGCGATTGCCGCTTCGAGACTTATTCCTTCCAGGTTTTCCCTCGTATCAAGAATCTTAAGATTCATCTGGTTTTTTTCGGCTTCCTCGGAACCGCATATCAACGCGATTCGAATGCCTTTCTTTTCCGCGAATTGAAATTGTTGATTTATTTTCTTTTTCTGAAGAAATACTTCGGTGCTGATCCCCTGTTCCCTGAACGCCGCGGCAATTCGCTGATAACGGGCATTGAGTGATTCGTCGAGCATGAAAACAAGGACCTGAGGATGAACGGAGGATTTATCGACCTTTCCCAGCTCATCGAGGGCGGCGAGAAGCCTGTCCAGCCCGATTGAAGCGCCGACGCCTGGGAGCTCCTGCTTTGTATAGAGCGAAGCGAGATTATTGTATCGTCCTCCTGAACACACCGAGCCGATCGCCGGCAGGTCTGTTAGGAAAGTTTCATATACAATACCCGTGTAGTAGTCTAGACCTCTGGTGATAGACGGATTGAACCGTACTCGGCTAACCCCGAGGTCCGCAAGTTGCGTGCCGATCGATCTGAGACGGGAGGTTTCTTCCGATGGTCCGCCGGCTGATTCCTCAGCTTTATCCAATGCGTCTTTGTAGCTCCCGTCAATCTCGATATATTCTATAACTTCACGCGCCTTCGACGAAGGAATCAAATCTTCAAGTCCTTCCATTACCTTGTCGCGGCCTATCTTTGGAAGTTTATCTACCAGGCGGAGTATCTCGGTAGACCTGCCGGAACATTCAAGTCGATCTAACAGCCGGTTAAAAACCTGGCGCTGAGATATTTCAATCGTGAAGCCGCTGATCCCGAGATTTCTAAAGCAATTTTCGATAAGCAGGATGATCTCGAGGTCCGCGTTTACCGAGTCAATGCCGACTATATCAAAGTCGCATTGCTTGAACTCCCTGTATCT
>JABGPX010000937.1 GCA_018644745.1 Spirochaetales bacterium | reverse complement strand
ACCTTCTTCATCTGCGAGCTTTTACCTATTATACGGCTGTATTTTTGCCGGCTCTTTATCCGTTCTATTTCTTCCTTTAATGCCCGATGCTGCAGCACCAGGTCCCTGGTAGATAGAGCCCTTTTTACAAGCAGAGACAAGCGATCAAGATTCACCGGCTTTGTAAGGAAATCATATGCTCCATTTCTCATCGCGTTAACTGCTGTCTCGATGGTTCCATGACCCGTGAGAATTATTACCTGAATCGTTGGATATGAGGAACTGATCTGCTTGAGTAATTCCTCGCCTGAGAGCTCCGGCATTTTCAGATCGCTGATAACCAGGTCGACTTCAGAGGTGCTCATAACTTCAAGAGCAGCGTTTCCGTTTTCAGCCAGCAGGACATTGTACCCGTCGAGTTCAAGAGCCTTGCCCAGACCTTCCCTGATATTTTTCTCATCGTCAACTATCAGCACATTAAAATTCATCGCCAGTATCCTCCCACTCGATGAGATTGCGCTCACTATCCGGCACAGGGAAGCTCAAAGTAAAAACCGTTCCTTCGCCTTCTTTCGAAGACAACGAAATTTCGCCACCATGCTCGCGGATTATTTTGTATACGACGGTTAGTCCGAGTCCTGATCCAAATTCCCTCGTCGTAAAATAGGGCTCAAATATCTTGGAAATATTCTCATCAGGTATACCGATCCCGGTATCACCGATTTGAAGAAGCACATCATTGCCGTCAACCGAGGTGCCTACCAAGAGAGTGCCGCCTTCCGGCATAGCCGAAATCCCATTTTTAATAATGTTGAGCAACGCCTGCTTCATATATTTTTCATCAAGATCAAGTTTCGGCAGCTGAACGCTATACTCTTCCTTGACTTTTATTCCAGCTTCTTCAAGCTCGAATTGAACAAACTCTATGGTGTCGTGCACGAGGGAATTCAATGCTTGTCGTTGCAGGTCGGTATTCATCGGCCGCACGGCAAATAGGAAATCGACAACGATGCCGTTCAACCGCTCGACCTCTTCCATCACCACCTCGAGGTAACGGTCTATGCTTTCCCGATCGGGGTCCACTTCCTTGGCGATCTCTTTTTGAATGAGTTGGATATATATGCCGATTGAGCCAAGAGGGTTCTTTATCTCATGAGCAACCCCGGCAGCGAGAGTCGTCAATGAGGCAAGACTTTCGGCTCTTCTCAGCCGTGCCTCCTTCCCCCTTTTATCTGTTACGTCCTCGGTATGAATTAAATTCCCCTGTACCACGCCATTCTGAACCAGCGGCATGATTGAACAAGAGAGAATTCGAATACCTCCGCCTATATCCAGGGTAAACTGCTTGTCGTACACCCTTTCCTGGTTTTCCACACTATCTAGAAAGAAATCTGCAATTTCACGATCAGTAAGTACAGCTGAAATTTTCTTTTCAGCGATATCGCCTTTGGAAAAAGGAAGCAAACGCTCCGCAGCCTTATTATGCAGGACTATAACATGCCGTGTATCAAGCACAACCAATCCATCGCTCATCGAATCCAAAACAATCCCGAGCATGTCATTCTCGGAGGCTACTTGTTGAATAAGAGAGCGAATCTGATCTTCGTCGAGTTTTGGAAGCCTCTCTATGGCTCTCTCTATGAATTTTCTCATATCGCACCTGACATTTCGCTGAAAAGTGCCTCGGTAAGCAACCTGGGACTCATATTGAGCTTTTCCATCCGAACAAGCTGTCTTCGTAAAGCATTGTTCCATTTCTCATAGCGAACGAGTTCCTGTGAAGAAATCGTGTTTTCGCCAAGCTGCTTGCGGTACATTCGATTTCCAGTTTGTGCAAGCTCCATAAGAAACGCGTTGAAGGTGGCGTGGTCTTCGAGCTCTTTCAAAAACGCAGGTGCTCCATGATCACCGCTATCCGCGCCTATTCCTGAGAAAAACATCCCGGGATCACCTTTTTTGACCGATTCCATGAATCTTTCACAAGCATTCCTAAGGGAATCCGGATTGGTCCGCCAGGCGAGGAAAAAATCATCAAGATTTCCATATTCATCAGATTCTTCTTTGTATACCCGCCGAAGGATTTCTCTATCCATCTCGCCGGTTCTCTCCAAAAAGGCTATGGCACGAAGCCTGGAGCTGAGAGTCGGCAGAATATTCTCGCGCCTTGAAATGAGTAGAATGAAATACGTATCCGACGGCGGTTCTTCAAGTATTTTCAACAACCCGTTTCTCGGACCATCACCCATACGATCGGCGTTCTCGAGAATAATTACTTTACGGCTGTCTGCCGCGGTAGTATGAGACCAGTAAGAAACCTTTCGTATCTGATGAATAGGTATGTTCGCGCTGCTGATAAGCTTGCCGGCCTTTTCAGCCAACTCAAATATCCGCTCAGTTTTTTTATTCAAAACTTTGTCTTCAGGCAAAATGGCGTCCGGATAAAAATCCGTAAGAAGCTCCTCGATTTCCTCAAGAGATCCTCGAACCGAAGCAAGTTTTGCCTCAACGTCTTCCCAAAGAATCCGGTCGAATCTTCTCGTTAATTTGCGCACGGCCCTTATAAAAAGAAATCTGGCCGCCGGCTGCCTAGTTCTCCTGAGTGTATCCGCCGAAGCCTGAATCTCATCGATAAAAGTCCGCGATCCGAGGGTAAGAAGATATGGATTCTCGAGAATCCTGTTTGTAGTACATGCCCGGCACGAGCAGTTCCAATCCGCCGATTCGGTGCACATCAGCACCCTTGCCAATTCGAGAGCTGCGGTAAGCTTTCCTGTCAGCGGCGGGCCGTAAAACAGTAATGCTCCCGGGAGATTTGAGGCTTCAATTCCGCGGCGCAGTTCGGATACTGCACCCGGTTGTCCTATTATATTCTCAAACATCCGCCGAATCCGCAGATACAGGGGCGCCGGCAGGGGCGCCGGCAGGGGCGCCCGCAGGGGCGCCAGCGGGAACGGCCATAGGAATTATTTCAATGATAAACCGCGCTATCGCCGAACTATCAATGAGGTTGCTCAAATCAAAGAGCGGCTGAACTTTCATGACATAAACGACAAGAACAACTGCCAACAAGCCTTCTACAAGCCCCAGAAAGAAACCAAGCACTCTGTCGAGCCGCTCGAGATTGATCTTATCAAGAATACGATGCAGGATTCCCTCAATAAGCTTCACAAGAAGATAAACCAGCAGAAAAATAACCAGGAAAGCAATAATCTGATTCCAGTTTGATGGCCCGACGTATGTATCAATGAGAACAGCACCTGCCTTGGAAAAAAACACCGCTGCGGTTATGCCCAAAATGAGCGCCGCAAAAGACATAATTTCCGTAATGAATCCCTTGAACGCGCACCGGATCGCGCCGGCGGCGATAATTACAATAAATACAATATCAAGAGGATTGATTTTCATTCGTTTTCTCCCAGCCTATTTCAATAATGCAATGGGCAATTACAGCTGCCGCATCCGATCTATATACCGACGCCGCTTGTACGGCCATCCTTTCTCTCTCCGCTGGAGCATCTGCCAGGTCTCCTGTTAATTTCAGAAGCCCGGATACGCCGGCATCTTCGCTTGCTCCCAGGATAAAAGATGCTCCTATTCGGGCGAACAGTTCAGCGTTACGCAGTTGGTCTCCCCTGCTCGCTTCAAGACCCAGGGGAACAAGAATTGAAGCTTTCCTCACGGCCGCAAGCTCCCACAATGTGGTAGCCCCGGATCTGCATAAGACAAGATCAGCCGCCGCGAGGATGTCACCATATTCCTCACCAATATACTCTATCTGTCGATATCCGGGTAATTCAAGTAAAGTGCCTCCCGAAGAACCGGTCTGATGTACAACATTCCATTTTTCCAACAAAACAGGAAGGGCTTCAGTTACAAGAGCATTCAAGCTTCTCGCTCCCTGGCTTCCGCCTGATACCAGCAAGATGGGTTTATCAACGGGAAAATCCAGCAAATCCCTTCCCCGCCCTCTATCGCCTGAAAGTACATCCCGGCGTACCGGGTTTCCAGCCGCAATTATATTGGCCCTCATTGTCTCAGGGAAGAAATCCTTCGTTTTCTCAAAAGACACAACCACTTTCGATGCTGTTTTCGCATTAATTTTAGTTGCGAG
>JABGPX010000867.1 GCA_018644745.1 Spirochaetales bacterium | reverse complement strand
AGTTGGTCCAGCAGCGCCCCTTCCTGCCCGGTCCAACGGATTACTATTCCAGCTTGCGCCAACTCCTCCACAACCTCCCGTTCGACCGCCGAGAGGCGATCCTCGACGCTTTTTTCCAGAATTAGAGTGCCGTAGGCAGCCCCGGCTATAAGGATCTTCCGATCCGCGACAGTTGCTTTCCGCATCAGCTCTTGAATTGTCAGGTAGTTGAAGTCTCGCTGCGACTCAAAGCAGAGCTTGGCGGCCTCCCAGGGCAGATAGTCACTCACTCCCAGGATAGCAATTCGGCATATGTGACGGCTGTCGGTATTCAGCCAGCACAACTTTCCGGTAAGCTCGGCGAACTCGCCATATTGGTCCCACCAGGGGCTGTTGGGGCCCACGTCCCGTGGGCGTTCATCGATCCGGGGACCGCGGATTGAGTAGTAGAAGGCATGAGGGTAGAGCAGGTTGCACCCGCGTACGAGGAGCCAGAGAGCGATCCAACGGTACTCCTCAAAAGTCATGTCATGGCCGTAGGCACCGGCGAACTCATTGCTGTTCCGCCGCCTGCCCTGGTGAATCATCGCGGAACTGGCGCACTTGCCCATGGTGGAATGCACTCCTTCGAGCCCGTTCGGCTTTCCCGGTTCCACATAACGCCATACCACATCCTGCCCGGGCCACTGGAAGTAGCGAAGCATCCCAATGTCATCCGACTCAGATGGGTGCCCGGTGAGCTTTATGCCGTGCTCTTCACACCATTCCGATATGGGCGCATAAAAAGTCTCCTCGAGCCTCAATTTCACCGCACGGGCGTAATCGTCCCGATGCCGGGAAGCATCGGGTTCACGATCATCCCAAAGGGCAGGTAGAAAAGGGGTGAAATCATAACCGAGGATTCGGGAAACCAGAGGAACGATGTCCCTGGTTCCCGGTCGGGCATCCAGCTTCTTCTTTCTCCCCTTTCCAGTGAGGCTCGGTTCATCAGTAAAAATAGCTTTGATAGTCGTACCGAAGTGCTCTTTGAACTCATCGTAGAAGCGCTGATAGACCTTCTGAATAAAGCATTCCATAGCCTGGGGGTTCAGCAGATCGCCTGCCTTCGGGTGGTTTTCAGCCACTTCACGGTGGTCCGCGCGGCGCTCCGGATTTTTCTCAATGAAGTGAAGTCCCCGAATCGTACTATGGATGGGACCGTCTACAATTGCGATCCTATGCCCGTCATGACGACGCTTTACTTGTGCAACCAGCGTTTGTGCCTGATCGAGCTCAATCTTTCCCTCTGCGCTGATAGCCACGCCCTCCACCTCAGTTGAAGGCTCGGAGATATCGAGATCAACCGCGACCAGCCCTCGGCATGCGAAGTCGGGATTCTCCGCCACCACCTGCCCGGCGGATGAACCGCTCGGATACATCCCCTCATCATAGAGCACCACCCACATCCCTCGGCGCGCCGCCTCCTCGATGGCAAAGCGGTAGAAGCCGAGAAGGCGATCGCTCATCCATTCAAGCTCTTCAGGCAGACCGGCGCGAGGGTGAATAACAAATGCGTGGACACCGTGTGCTTGAAAATCATCGAGTTGGCGGGAAATTTCTCCCTCGCTGAGATCATCATTCCAGAACCAGAATGGTGCTTGGGAAAACTCTCGGGCCTCTTCGTTGTAACCTGAAAACATATCCTCCCCTGCTTTAGGCCGGCCAGCCGCACTCGAGGCGGGCGAAAACTGCCGCGATGAGAAACGCGAGCCGGTCAAAACGAAGCAGTTCTTCGTCTCTGCCGGCTGCCACGAAAAAGACCGCGAAATCATATTCTTTTCTGTAACGGTTTTCTATGAGATCGGCGACACACGTACCGAAAGAACGCCGGTCGGTCATCATGGTTGTCATGAGTTCGGCAAAAGCGCCAGTTCTCTTGGCGGAGGTTCCTCGATCCTTCATGTAATCAATGAGATCGGAGACTCCGACACGAGCCTGCTCGAGAAACTGAGAGTAGAAGCTGTAGAACCAATCTCCTATATCCAGAATTCCGGCGATCGAAAGAATAAGCTCATCCCGCAGGAATGGCGGTGAGGGCTGCTGTTTGAGCACCTCCAATAGGCAGCTGATAGACGAAAGATTCTTGAGAATCTCTAGTGAAGCGGCGGCATAGGTCTTCACCAATGGATTCGCACTCAGCGCCAAGACCCGCTCAATCTTCGGGATGCTGCGCCGATCGGTCAAACGGGCAAGGGCGAGAGCACTCTCGGACTGGAGAAGGTAATCTTCGGATGATAGAGACGTCCTTAAAACTCGAATGCCTTTCTGGATTCCCTTCCTGCCAATAATTCGAGCGGCCACGTGACCGGTAGTAAAGGCATGATTCTTGACCTCCCCAATTAGAGCATTGATGATGCTGTCATTCAGGGGTAGATTCTCGAGAGCTCTTAGTGCTCGGGAGCGAATGTAAAAACGCGGAGATTTCATCTTTTCCAACAGATCGCCGTGGACCATGGGAGAAGCCGAGTTTCCTAATGAATCTATTATCTCGATCTCTTCACGCACTGTTTTTGTTGTATCGAGTTTATGCAGAAGCGCGACGGCGCGGAGGTTTCTGCGAGATATAAGCACTTCGAAGGCGTCGCGGACCGAAAAGTTTCCGATGTTTTTCAATTTAAAAACCAGGGGGAAACAGAGTATGAGCAGAACGAGTGCGATACTATACAGAGCCCGAAAAGCATTTTCGGGCATGGTAAACAGTGATTCAAAAGCTACGAGTACCGCCCCACCCGCAAGCGCGCCGATAGTACCAGCGGCGCCTGCAGCAACGTTGTTCAGCAGGCCGAGATTCATATGCTCATCGGTGTGAGTGATATTGAAGAAATAATTCTGCGCCGAACTGGCGCCGCCTACGAAGCCAAAGTTATAAAGGAAGAAAAGGAAACCGAGATACACCAGCTTTGATACTTCACCGAGATTCGGCGCCGCTAAGAGTAGAATGATGCTCAGGCAGAGCACGCAGAGGAACATGAGATACAGGGGTTTGGCGCCCAATCTGTCGATGAGTTTTCGGGTGATGAGCCCCATTGTGATGGCTCCGGTGCTTCCAATCACCAGGAAGAAAACCACGGCCTGGTCACTCAAGTTATATATTTTCTTTGCGAACAGGACCAGAAACGGATTTGCCATGCCGGTGATAAGAGCTACCAGACCGATCAGGGTTATAAAGTATCTGAAATCCGGGCGCCCGAGGCCTTTTTTGATACCCGCAATTAGCGAGCTTTCGGTTCCACGGCCATTGCCCGACCGCTCGGGGATCTTGAATAAAAAAAATGTCGAGACTATGCCCGCGACGATTCCTGTTGATATGAGTGTCAGGTACCTGCTTATTTCGGCGTTAGGCCCGAGAGCAAAAGCGATTATCAGATTTGTAATGATAAGAACAATATGAATGTTGATTTGCGATCGAGCAAGGAACGATCCTCTGTCTTTACCTTCTGAGAGTGCCCCGACGATGGGATTAACGCCGACCAGGCCGGTTCCTTTGAAAAAGTTGAAGAAAAAGAATGGGAGAAATATCAGCAGCAAAGCCCCTATCTGCCTGCCCGATGCCGCGAGAGCAGGAGCGAACAAAATAGGAATCATGGTGAGATTCCGTAGCAGCCATGAGTAGCCCCATTGCCTTCGGGCGCCTATCCTCGTTACGAATTGCCTTCCCACGATTATGAGGATAAAGCCCAGATTTACCAGGGAAGATATTACTCCGATAAAAAGGCTTCCCGCTCCGAGCTTTAGGGCGAAGAGAGTAAGCACGCTGCCGCTCAGCATGGTAAAAGAGATTACGTTGAAAAGCTGAAAGTTCAGGTATAAACGTCGCCCCCGCTCTTTCTGGAGCGTTGTAAGTCCGCGGTCTGCCATTATTTGTTATAGTGCGAATATAGATCGAATACAACCGGGCGGGCATTGAAAGACAATTAAACTCCTGTTGACGCCGAACCCGGAAAGGGTGAAAATACTACTCGGAGGCCATCATGCAAACAGGAACCGTGCATCGAACGATCAGACTCCTTCAGGAGGCTCTCGAGGAGCTGAAAGCACCGGTGCCTCTTGCAACCCTTGAGTTCATTGGGGTA